>CAYILS010000147.1:0-1575 GCA_964364325.1 uncultured Pseudomonadales bacterium | reverse complement strand
AATGGCTTTGTCGGGGAGTTTGCGGTCGCGCACCAATTTGACCGTTAACTGTACCGCCATCGCCAGCGCCGTTTCGCCTATCGTCACGTCATAATAAAAATCTTGTACATATATTCTCTCTCTCGCGCGCTCAAAATAATTCTCGGTAGATTTAATCTTCCCATCATCCAATGGGTTGCTAGATACCACCACCATCCCCTGATCGTTCAGCAAAAATAAATCTCTAAAAGTGTGGCCATCCTGGATCAGTTCGGCAAAAGATTCCAAAATTTCTCCCTTTGCCGAGGGCGACCCTGACAATATTTTCTCAAATTGCGCTCTTCTGTGCGCACTTTCAGGGAAAAACTCCAACTCCTCTCTTGCATGACTCAAATACTCCTTCACCGAATTCTCCTTGAGGATCGACACGCTCGTCAGCTGGGATTGCGTCCGCTCAATCAAGGCCCGCCGCAATATCGTGTAGCCTGCTATGCCCCCCACCACCACAAAAAGCAAAACCACCACCTCAATTAACCAGACCAATTTTTGGGCAAGACTCAACTTCATAAATCATCACTTCTTATAAATCATGTCCAAAAACTTGAGGGTGTAGGCCTCTTCAACCTTGATCGGCTTGTCCAAAATCTTCTGCTCAAGCAAGATATTCTGCACTTGTTCCCATTGTTTGGCTTCCATCGTCCCGATCGGTGAGGTCCCCGTGTGAATCAGGGGAATAGAAGTTTTGAGCATATAAGCCTCATGTACTTTGGTGCTCTTGGTGGCATATTTCAACGTCGTCGTCACTGCTTCGTCTTCATGTTCGATCGCGTATTGCCAGCCTTTGAGCGTTGCCCGCAAAAATCTCGTTACGAGCTCTGGCTTGGTCTTGATCGTTTCCTCAGTCACAAACACCACGTCGGCATACATATTAACCCCGTAGTCCGCCATCAAGATCGTATTCACCTCTTTTCCTTTTTCAATTACTTGTTGTGGCTCATTGGTAATATAACCAGTCGAGACATCTGTCTTACCAGCCAACAGCTCAGTGGCGTCATACCCGATCGCCACTTCCTTAATCTTTTTACGATCAATCTTCAGTTTTCCCATCATCGCAGAGTATAGATACTCAATATTAATTCCTTTTTCCAGTCCGACAGTCTTACCAATAAAGTCTTGTGGTTTGGTGATCCCACTACTTTTTAGCGCATAAGCCACCACCGGATTGATTTTGTAAATCACCGCGATCGCCACAATGGGGATCCCCTTCTCCCGTGCCAAGACCACCTCATCGGCTCCCGTAATCCCAAATGTATCTCGCCCTTCCGAGACCGATTTAATCGTTGGATCATCAAACGAAAAAGGAAACATGTTTACCTTCAGCCCCTCTGCCTCGTAAAACCCTTTTTCTACTGCCATGTAGTTACCCGCAAACTGGGCCTGGTGGAGCCACTTGAGCTTGAGATTAACCTCTTCAATCGGTCCACTATATTTACTCGACTCCTTACTCTGCCCATATTTCAGATAAACCCCACCAGCTATCAATTGATACCTCCTTGGTATAGTACTCCAGTATCATAGAAACATAATTCCTAATCT
>CAYILS010000146.1:0-1579 GCA_964364325.1 uncultured Pseudomonadales bacterium | reverse complement strand
GACTATTTTTGGTGATTTTGTAGTAAAATAGCTCTAGGTTCTATAAATATATGTGGGGCTGTAGCTCAGTTGGTTAGAGCGCGTCCCTGTCACGGACGAGGCCAGGGGTTCGAGCCCCCTCAGCCTCGCATTAGGTTTTACCTAATAGCGAAAACTCGCATTTACTTTATTAATTTGGCCCGTTAAGTTCTTTGGTGATTGACATAACCCATATAGATTTGCTATTGTGGTCATAGCTATATTATTTCCCTGCCCGGGAGGTTGATATTATGGAAACTAAACTTAAGCAGTTGCTGAAAACTATAAAGCTGAATGAGTCAATGCTCTCGATGATTTTTGGAGTGGTAACGGTACTTCTGATCGGAGTTTTGGTACTGCGAATGTATGGCGCTAAAAAACCTGAGATCACGGCCCAAGGTGACAAGACGGAAATTGCAACGGAGAAGATAGGAGAAGTGGTGGTGGAGACCAAGGAAGACGGGCAGAAATATCCAGCCGTGCTTCCAGAGAAAGTGAACGTCACTGCAGGCGACAATCTTTGGAAAATTGCTGAAAAGCAGTATGGATCGGGATACAACTGGGTAGACATAGCCAGGGAGAACAAGTTGAGCAATCCTGGACAAATTGAGGTCGGACAAGAACTCGTACTACCAAAAGTGGCAGTGAAAGTACTGGAAAAAGTAGCACCGACACCAACGATCGCGAGTGATAGTTACACGGTAGTTAAGGGTGACCATCTCTGGAGTATCGCCCTGCGGGCTTATGGAGATGGGTATAAATGGAGCGAAATTGCAAAGGCAAATGAAATCAAACAACCCAATTACATTGAGGTAGGACAGGTGATAAAATTGCCGAGGTAAAGATTGCGGGATTAGTACACCGGTAGTATATATCCTTCCCAAGGATAAGAAGCGGGTCCGACTCCCGTATCCCGCTCTTACGCTTCTTTTTTGATAGTTTTCCAGTGGCAGAGGTAGAGTGGGACACCGATGGCGATCATGGCCAGACTTGTCGATAGTTGTCGCTTGCGCTGGTTGGTTGCTTCTTGCTCGTTGCGCTTACGACTGAGTTCTTCTGAAATAATCGGTTTGCCGCCTTCGACAGGTATCGGCTCTGGGTAATAGCTGTATTCGGTGACTTTGAACACGTAGGTTTTGAGAGTGAGATCGACAATTTGAATACTGCCGATCACAGTGATCAAGAGTCCGACAAACGAAAAGAGATAGAGGTAGAGTAAGCGGAGACTGAATTTCATATTAGACCTCCAATTTTTTGACCATATAATATCCAAGTTTAACATAACCTAATTTACGATAATAATCGCGAGTGCCGATAGAGGAAATAACAGCGATTTTTTTGTAGCCATTCGACTGGGCGATTTTTTCGGCCTCGGCCATAAGCAGTTTCCCTAGACCACGGTGTTGGGTTTTGGTAGAAGATTTTTGGTCGTGAGTCACGGTTTTGCCATACGTGTGGAGCTCGCGAATGATGGCACAACCCGCAAGCTCAGGAAACAGGAAGGAGTAATTAGTAGGGAGGCGGAGGCGCAGAAGAGAAAATAATTTATTATCAAGCTCGA
>CAYILS010000145.1:0-1794 GCA_964364325.1 uncultured Pseudomonadales bacterium | reverse complement strand
GCCCGCACTATCCCAATACTGCCCTCCTTCATCCCATACTGATCAAAGTACCAGTTACCATAACGGTACTCCCCGACTCTTATTTCACCCGTATCCTCAAACTGGGTGTGTTCATCTATTTTCCCCTCCGACAACCCCGCTATCGACGTCACTAGTTTGAAGACGCTGCCGGGTGGGTACGTCCCGGAGATTGGTCTATTCAAAAAATACATCTTCTCTTGATCTTTTAAATAAGGGTTCAGGTCGGCGGGATTATAGGTGGGCGATGATACGAGACCGAGTACCTTGCCCTGCATATCGATCGCCACCGCCGATCCACTGCGCTCGCCCATCGCCGTATACATAATTTTCTGCAGCCGAGCATCAAGCGACAATTTGACGTCTCCCCCAGCTTCTTGTTTGTTGTCGCCTAGCTCCCTCACTTCTGCTCCCGCCGCGTCCACCTCTACCAACCTACCCCCATCACGTCCCTTGAGCTGCGTCTCCATGGTCTGCTCAATACCAGTCCGCCCAACATACGATCCAGGGCTATAGCACAGACCCTGGGCACAGCCCACCTCGCCCTCGTTCACCTCGGACAAATAACCCAGGATTGGCGCCGTCGCGAGGCCGAGGGGATATTCGCGCAGATACCCACCTTCCTTTATTGTGTTCGCGACCAGCGCCGTGCCATTTCGGTCGTAAACGATACCTCGAGGAGCTGCTTCGCGCTGGAGCTCGATATGGTTGGCGTAGGAGGTCAGCTGGTGTTGGCCTCGCTCTATCACTTGCAGGTAAAAAATCTTGGCTATCAAAAGCGCCATCGCCCCCACATAGGCCCCCCAAATAAATCGCACTCTAATCCGCGTGTCGTATGAGTGTAGAGGTCGCTCGCTTAGTTCGTATCCCCAATATGTCTTGTCCATGGTTTGATTATATGCTAAGGTAAAGGTGCCCTACAGATTATGTGGACACTGCGAGGAATTTTTTCCTCCATAAGTTGCTTTTAAGGGAGGGTATGTGTCTCACTTCCATTGGATTTGAGATCGTCCCACCCACCTGGTTCAGTCCGGGGAAAGCTTCTTCGTAAGTCCACTCCTGTAGGGCATTTATTTCTCTTGACATTCGGGTATAGTTTGGTAATAATGAAGGTATGCCCTACCCAAAGTATTGGACTCCAGAAAGATTAGTCGAACTCAAATCGCTCTACTCTTCTGGTCTCAGCATGAGAGAAGTAGGACAACGCTTCCACAAATCCGTCTGGTCAATAAATAGCGTGATGAAACGTAACAACATTGCATGCCGAAAAAGAAATGAAACAAAACGAATTCAATTTCTAAAATCTAGTTTGTCGTTCACTCCCAAGAAAAATTTATCTCACGAAGAACAAATGTTGATAATTGCCGGGATTATGCTGTATTGGGGTGAGGGTGCAAAGAAAAACAGTCATAGTGTAGACTTCGCAAATTCAGATCCAAGCATGATCACGGTCTTTTTGAAATTTTTAAGGAATATATACCAGATCGATGAGTCCAGGTTGAGGATATATCTCTATACATACAACTCACTCTCCGTTAACGAACTTATTACCTACTGGTCTGATCTCACTGATATTCCCCCGTCTCAGTTCTCCAAACCCTACATCAGAACCAAAAGCCAATTAAAACATGATAAAATGCAACATGGTCTCATCCATATTAGGTACGCTGACATTCGACTATTCAACCTGATAATGAATGAAATAATGCAGTTTAAAAATGGCTGAGGTACTCAAGTGGACAACGAGGTCAGACTGTAAATCTGATGGGGCAACTC
>CAYILS010000144.1:0-1823 GCA_964364325.1 uncultured Pseudomonadales bacterium | reverse complement strand
GGATTTTGCCTGTATTGCTCAGTAACCACGGTACTTTGGTAAACAAATTACGCCCTAGAGTGATCACGAGATACGTCGGGATCGCGGTACCGAGCGAATAGGCGAGGGTGATAAAAAACGCGTCCGTGGTGACTGTCCCGGTGATGGCGAGTGAGATAACTGAAGCCAAAATGGGGCCGACGCATGGGGTCCAGAGTAGCCCGAGGGAGAGGCCTATTACTACCCCACCGCCAAAGCCGGTTTTGCCTGATGAGCTGGGTATAAAGTTAGCGAGGCGGGCGAAGAGCGACTCCATCAGGAGCTGGAATCTGGGGATGATGAGACTAAAGCCAAACAAGGCAATCACTACCACCGAAAAATTGCGCAGGGAGTCGGCCGGGATCCCCAGGAGTTTGACGAGCTGAGAGAGAAAGAGGGTAAAGAAAGTAAAGCTTAAGATAAATCCAACCACGATACCGTATGGACGCTTTTTGCTGTTTGCGTCCGTGACCGAGGTGGCGAGAATGACGGGCAGGATGGGCAAGATGCAGGGCGAGAGGATGGTGACGATACCGGCCAAGAAAGCAAAAAGGATGAGGAGTAACATATTATTTGATGCGAGAGAGTAACTCTTTGGTGGCTCCCCCATTCCACTTGGTTACTTCGTTGCCGTCTGAATCGATCTGAACGAAAGTGTGCTGGTAGGTAATGCCATATTTGACTGCGAGCGCTTTTTCGTCTGCATCGGTGTCGGAATCATTGTAATTGACGCGGATCACCGTGAGGTCAGACGGTAATATGGAGACATTCTTTTCCAAATCGTCATTGGTGGGGATACAGGTCGGGCACCAATTAGCGTAGAAGTAGAGGACGCGTCGAGTTGATGCGGCATCGGCTAGAACAGTGGGAGTATAGGGTAGATACCTACTGGACTGCTCCATCATTACGTCGTCGGTTTTGGACACTTCGTCTTGGACCATCATGGCATCTTTTGGCGTCATGACAGTTTGGTTGTTTTGGGTGTAGTAATAGCCACCAAGAGCGAGGGTAATGACAACTAAGGCAATCAGCATATTCTTACTCATACCTTTTTCCTCCATGTATTTGTATTTCTCCCATCATACACAGAACGCAAAACAAATGTCAAGTCTACTTTACATTTTGTACTGAGCATAGATCCGACTCAAGAGCTTGGACAAGACCATGGCACAGAGAGCAACTACCAGCCATTTGTCGATGTCGTGCATGGTGGCCTCGACAATAATACCGATCACCAGGGTCCCCACCCCCACGAGGTAGGAAATGCGTCCGGAAACTAAACGGTGGAGTGACTCGCGCTCGTCGATTGAGTGTTCTTTGAGCACGAGCGCGGCAAAGGTAAGGAAAGCCAGGATGAGTCCGAGGGTCAGCATGGACTGGACCGACTGGGGCATGGTCAGGTGGGTAGGATTGAGAAAAATGATGGTGATAATGACTATGAGTATAGCGCTCAGTGATTGGATAAACATACTAGGGATCTCCGATGGTAAATAATTGGTCTACGGCAATGTTAAAGACTCTGGCTAGTTTAAGGGCCAAAAAAACCGAGGGGGTGTAATTGGATTTTTCGATGGCAATGATTGTTTGGCGGGTTACGCCAACCTGAACCCCTAACTCTTCTTGGGTTAACCCGTGCTCTTGACGATACTCTTGGACAAAGTTGTGTACGCTCATCGTACGTGTATTGTAACTCACCTCTCGCCGTGCAATATGGAACGAGCGTGAGTAACTAGCTACCACTGTATTTTTACTAGCTAAATCACACGCGACCTCACGGTCGCGGGGTTAATTGAGTTCAAGCGTTG
>CAYILS010000143.1:0-1827 GCA_964364325.1 uncultured Pseudomonadales bacterium | reverse complement strand
GTAGCGAACTAGAGAAAAGGAAGATGAAATCCAAGATCATCGCCAAGATCGAGAGCCAGCCAGCCCTCGATAGGATCGATGAGATCATCGAAGCCACCGACGCGGTCATGGTCGCCCGCGGTGACCTCGGTGTTGAGGTCCCCTTTGAGCAGCTCGCTCACTGGCAGCGCATCATCATCGACAAATGCCGTGCCATCAACAAGCCCGTGATCACTGCCACCCAAATGCTCGAGTCGATGATCAACAATCCTAGACCCACTCGGGCCGAGGTAACCGACGTGGCCCACGCGGTCTTTGACGGAACCGATGCCATCATGCTCTCGGGTGAGTCAGCCGGAGGCAAGTATCCCGTGCGCACCGTGGAAACCATGGCCAGGATTGCCAAATGGAACGAGAGTCGGGGCAATATCCACCATATGGAGTTTGCCCAAACCGATCCGACAAGCACTATAACCAATGCGGTTGTCGGTATCGTCAATTCTGGGGTCAAACCCAAGATCGACGCGGTTATCGTCTTTACCGAAACCGGCTTTACCGCGCGCTCTATCTCTCGCTACCGTCTCAAGATACCAGTGATCGCAGTCACCGACAAGCAAGCAACTGCCGAGACGCTCACGCTATCCTACGGCGTGCACCCCGTAGTCACCGATATTCCTGCTGGACCGTTTAGCTCCGCCGAGTCCATTATCAAAGACATGGTCAAGGCAGATTTGCTCCACTCAGGAGATACAATTATCGTCGTCCACGGCTACCACTGGCAAAAGGCCGGCAACACCAATGCCTTGGCGATTACCACAGTTTAGCGTTGTAACTTGAGTACTTGGCCGACTTCGATATAGCTAGGATGAGCTAGTTCGTTGGTCTTGGCAATCTCTACCCATTTGTAGCCATCACCGTAGGCGCGGACCGCAATACTCCAGAGGTGGTCACCCTTTACGACTGTATAGGTGTCTCCCTCGATCTTAGCAGGGGTTTCCTCAGCCTTAACCTCGGCTACCATGGCCTTCTCGGGCATAATCACGGCTGTCTTGGGGAGCTTGAGTTCCTGGCCTACTTCGAGTTGGCTAGCGTTACTCAGCTTGTTCTCCTTGGCTATCTCGACCCAGTTGTATCCTGAACCATAGAGTTTAGTGGCAATAGCCCACAGATGGTCACCTTTTTCGACTTTGTAGGTCTCTGGGAGCTCGGTGGGGTATTTTTTGCCGTCCTCTTTAGTTTCAACCGCAACATCTCCTACTTTTTCCATGGCTACTTCGGTGGTATCGGCTTCGGGGGTGATTGCTGGTGTGTTGGCTCCGTACATGCGTACGACAAGGACGCCGATCAGGATAACGGTCACAACGCCAAAAATCATCGATAGCATCGATTCATTAAGCTTTATAGTTTTCAGCAACTGCTTAAGTTTAGTTTCCATGAACTTCATCCTCCTGGGCAGGAAAAATAATATCTATGACCACAATAGCAAAACTTTATGGGTTGTGTCAACGAGATCAAACTGTGCAAATTATTAGCTACCGACTATAAATAAGTGAAAATTTTGGGCACCTCACAGTTACTCGTTGAACAGGGTTAGTCTTTGTGGAGAGTGTCTCAACTTTTACAGTTTCACCCACACTACCTCGTACTCCCTCAACACACGGCGACAACCCTCGAAGCAAATGATACTGAGTATGTGAACACAATTTACAAGCTTCGTGTACAAGTGGTAATAGATATGCGTCAGGGGACTCATTCGCTGGTATCATCATTTCTGACGTACCCGTATCGCCTGCTACATCAATTGTATATAAGTCTCTCATTTTGCGAGGCTTACGGGATTCGAACCCG
>CAYILS010000142.1:0-1835 GCA_964364325.1 uncultured Pseudomonadales bacterium | reverse complement strand
TGCCCTGCTTACGATCGGGGACGAGGATAACAAGAAAAAATTCTTACCTGCAGTGAAAGATCTGCTGAGCTTAGGATATAAATTCTATGCTACAGAAAATACACACAAGTATTACGGCAAGCTCGGAATTGAGTCAATTATGCTCCACAAAATGTACAAGAAAACATTTCCTAGCCTGGAAGATATTTTGCGACAAAATCTGTTTGACTTGATTATCAATGTGCCAAGCTCTAAGCAATCCCCTGAGTCTAAGGGGGACGAAGGGGTGATCCGTACCTGGGCGATCAAGAACGAGGTACCACTAGTGCGAGATTTGAAAACTGCCACTGCACTTATTGAAAAAATGAAGAAGCGGATGGTCGTGAGAACTAAAAAATAAGGAGGATATATGCTTGATTTTTGGGATATTAAACAAGAAATCCTGACAAAAATTAAGAAGAATGGGGGATGGGTAAACTGCCACGGTCATATGGATCGTGCCTATAGCTTGACTCCAGAGAGACTCAAGCTGATGAATAAATTGCGAGAGGAGAAATGGCAACTAAATAAGGAGTTGCGTAAGTCTTCTACAGTTACAGATATTTACGAGCGCATGGCTAAGGCGACAGAGACCCTGTTAGAACAAGGATGTAATGTGACGGGGACATTTATTGATGTTGATTATGACGTGAAAGATAAAGCGATTAAGGCGGCAGAGAAAGTCAGGAGCCAATATAAAGAAATGAAATTTGTGTTTTTGAACCAGTCATCGTACGGAATATTGACAGAGGAGTCGCGGAAGTGGTTCGAGTACGGGGCTGATTTTGTCGATATTATCGGTGGACTTTTAAAAGCTGATCAAGGTCATGAGAAGGAACATCTCGATATTTTGCTTCAAGTGGCCAAAACAAGATCCAAAATGGTGCATATCCACGTGGATGAAAACAATATAATGAAAGAGAAAGAAACGGAAATCTTGGCAAATAAAGTGATTGAGCACGAGATGATCGGGAAAGTGGTGGGGATCCACGGAATCTCGATTAACGCACACCCCAAAGAGTATAGGGAGAGTCTGTATAAACTGATTAAGCAATCACAGCTCATGTTCATTGCGTGCCCGATGTCGTGGATTAATGCCAGGCGTAGCGAGGAGCTAACTCCTACCCATAATCCAGTGACACCACTGGATGAGATGTACCTACATGGAATTACAGTCGGCCTGGGAATAGATAATATCGGTGATATCTTTATGGCTTTTAATGATGCCAATTTGTGGAATGACCTACGACTCCTGATGGAGTGTAATCGCTTTTACGAGGTCGACGAACTGGTAAAAATTGCCACTTCTAACGGGAGAAAAATACTAGGTATTTAAATGAGATCAATTTGTCTATAATAAAAAATATGAACCAGACTAAAGTACCATTTTACGATCCCAAGCTCTCCTACGAAGATAATTACAACGACGGTCCTTTTGGTTTATTTGAAAAGATGCCAGGTAAAGTTCTGAAAAATGGCCACTACGAACTATTTGGTCATACACTAGATATTCCCTTTGGCATCCCCGCTGGCCCACTGCTCAATGGCAAGTATGTTAAAGCTGCCTGGAACTGGGGATATAGTCTGCCTACCTACAAAACTGTTCGCGGAAATGTTTATCCAACCCATCCACAACCAAATGTGATTAGAGTAGCTATTAAAGATAAAGATATCCACCCAGGGGACACGGTCATTGGTTACTATGATACCGACAAAATCGACGTCGATCATGACGGGATCACCAACTCTTTTGGCGTACCGTCCAAAGATCCGGCAATTTGGCAGGCTGATGTGAAAGCAATCCTTTCTGGAATGAA
>CAYILS010000141.1:0-1942 GCA_964364325.1 uncultured Pseudomonadales bacterium | reverse complement strand
AGGATCTAGTTGTCAAATCAGACTAATTTGAGGGGAAGTGCGTAACTCCTGTAATGAAGTATTATCGAGAAAATGTAATACCGCCGCTTTATGCATAAAATATCTTTCGTTTCGGCTAATTTAGTAGCAAGAGAGGTTGGGTACAGCATGGGATTGGGTTGGAAACAGGGAGATTTTGCAACAAATGCTTACTTTAGGCCGATACAAACATTTGAAGAGCGTTTCTCCTTGCTCATCCATGAGATAAAAGAAACTGGGTATAAATATATCGACCTGTGGTCAGCTCATTTAAATCCGCTATGGTTTACTAGCAAGCATATAGAAACTGCTAAAAACATCCTCCATAATAATCAAGTAGAAATAATTAGTTTAGCAGGAAAATTTGGAGATAGCTTAGAAGAGTTTGAGCGTGTTTGTATTATGGCGAACGATTTATCTGTGTCACTTCTAGGTGGGGTTGCTCCAGTTCTCACTACGTCAAGAAATGAAGTAATTAAGTTGCTCAAAAAGTATAATTTGCGACTTGCACTAGAAAATCATCCTGAAAAAAATCCAAGTGAAATGATTGAAGAGATCGGTGATACTGAGGACAGGTTTATTGGGACTACCATAGATACTGGATGGTACGCGACTCATAATTTTAATGTACCTCAAGCAATACATGTGCTAGGAGATAGCATATTCCATGTTCATCTAAAAGATATTTTGGCTATAGGTGAGCATAAAACCTGTAAATTTGGCAATGGAGTAGTTCCTATGAGTGAGTGTCTTGAGGCACTGTTGTCTATCGGGTATAAAGGAACGTTAAGCATAGAACATGAACCAGAAACGTATAACCCTTTGTCCGAGTGTAAATATAATTTAAGTTGGCTCGAAAACCACTTAAAAAATTAACATTTATTCTTTAATGTGAGGCTTGGGGGTTATTTCTAGTAGATTTCTTATAAATCTTTCTGCTCTTGAAGAAGTATTAATTTCTAAAAATTTGCTAATACTGACCCACATAAATTTATTGTGCTCTGAACTCAGAGTTACTTCTCCGTCTAAGGCATATGCAAGATAAGCAATCGTAATCCAGTAATCCCCGTCTGGATTGATTTTAGCTTCAATATCGAATGGTCTCAATTCACGTACTTTCAGACCAGTCTCTTCTTTAATTTCCCTAACCATGCCTTCTTGGGCATCTTCACCAAAATCTAGATCTCCACCTGGTAAATCCCATGTGCTTGGGCGGGTAGGGGCAGTCTCTGTACGGAAGAGCGTAAGGATTTCCCCTTCTTTATTTATGATGATTGCTTTTTGTGAAGTTCCTGTTTGATTCATATTTACTTTCATTGTAGCAGAAAGTCCTCCTCTAGAAGTTTCTTAGCTAGTTTATACCTGTTTATATTGCCAACATAATCAACCGCCCTACCTTCAATCCTAGATAATCTATTAAGCGTTCGAATCTCAAATAATAGCCTATCTATTATCATCATTTTTAAATAAGTAATATCTTTGCTAGGAATAAGTATATTCTTGGAATATTCTTTCAAAAACCTTAAACATATTTTTTTCCATCTCAAAAACGTAATACCTCCTTCTTTAAAGAAATAAACAAAAAATGTTGCTAGCTCCCATACCAATGGACCAAATGTATAATCAGAAAAATCATAGATGTATACAGATCCATCAGTGAGAAATTGTACGTGACCTAAAGATAGGTCTCCATGAAGTAGCCCAGTTTTAGAGTTTAAAGGTAGAGGGTTTAGTCGGGTGTATTCAACCATTTTCATCTCCAAATTCATAATGCTTATTTTTTCATTTTTAGATAAATTGGCACCATTGGGAGATTCCAAATCTGTGAGAGCGTTTCCGTTAGTCCGCACTCCTTTTGGTAGTGCTATTTTATTGTCAATCCCTGAGTTTGGTATACCGTCGGCTGGGTTGGTTTAAGAACTTT
>CAYILS010000140.1:0-1961 GCA_964364325.1 uncultured Pseudomonadales bacterium | reverse complement strand
ACTCAAATCCATCGACTCCTACGAGTCATGCGTCGCCTCCAAAGGTAGCATCATCCAAGAGTCCTACCCCGCCACCTGCGTCACCCGCCTCGGCAGCCGCTTCACCCAACCAACTCCTACTCCCACGCTATTACACACGACAACAGCGGGTGAGAAATATAACTTTAGTTTTACCCATCCTGCTTATTTTGAAGTCAAGAGAAACCCCCACGGCTCAACGTACCCCTTAGAAGAGTCATTCCTACTAACAAACTTAACCTCTAGTTCATCGATTACAAAAATTGAATTTCGCGCACTAGAAGGGTGGTGGCCAAAGCATCCTTCAAATTTTGCAAAAGTAAAAAATACTACTTTTTGGTATTCTATTAACCCCGAATATGTGAACGGAGCAGGTCTCGTACAAGTTATGGCCGAAAAAGACAAGGAAATGATCTATCAGTGGGATATATATGGAACATCCGATTTTAATGACCAAGTCATCCAGCAGATCCTCTCCACCTTCAAATTTACCATCTAGACCAATCTCGTATATACTAGTGCCATGGAACCAGAAACAGTCACAACTCCAGTAGCGCCTTCGCAGCCAGTCGCCACCCCACAGGTAGCACCTACTGAGCCCAGCAAGTTCACCCCCAAGAGCAAGGTGAAATTACTCCCCATCCTGGGTGGGGTCGCTGTCATCCTTTTTTCGATCGCATTGGGCATCGTCTTTTTTGGCAAAGACAAAATAGCAGCACCCGCAGAAACTCCCGTTGACACCAACACCCCCATCGCGGAGCAAGCCGTGGGTTGGCCCAAATATATCAATGCCGACTCCTTCTACGAGATTGGCGTCCCACCCAAATGGACCCAAATCAAGCTCTCTCCCCTAACCAAAGATATGGCCATGTTCGACGCCGAGGGCACAGCTACCCTCCAAATTGTCGCCAAAAAAGATATTGCCACCCTCGATGAGTACTTAACTGCTCAGGACGGAGCTAACAAAGATACCATCAAATCCAAAGGGTCGACCCAGGTCAAAGTAGGGATCTACGACGGTTACGAGCGCAGCGAATCATGGCCCACCCTTGGTCTCCAAGTCATCACCACCTACGTCAAAATCCAAGATATGCTCTACACGTTCACGCTCAGTCCCTCAGGCGAAAAAAGTGCTGTAACCAACGAGTCCATTATCCGCTCATACCGCGGACTCATCTCTAGTTTTCGCTTAACCAGTACCGCTCAGCTAGGACTCGACCTCAAGGAATATACCAGTACCAAGGTCCAGGGATTAGCCTTTAGCGCCTTCTCGCTCAAATACCCCCAAACTTGGGTACTCACGGAGAAAACCGGTGACAGCAATCTGGAAGTTTCTATTTATCGCAACAACTACGAGCTCACCATCAGCCAAAAAGCGGTGGGGGGTGCAGTCTGCTTGTTTAGCGATAGCCCCGCCTTCGAAGGCTCATCGGGTGACTTGCGCAGCAAGCAGTTCTCAGAGTTTAATACAGGAGGGGGAATCACCTTACGTAGATACTTCAACGCCAATGCCGGTGACAAATCTACCATGTTCTTCTGCGAAAAACAGACAGACGGTCCTTACTTCCAGACTCCCCTAAGCGTGGGCGGACTCGTCTACTATGTCCCAGCCAAATATGATGCCGACATCATCCAAGAGATGGACCAAATCGTCAAATCTATCACCCTGACAACGCCCTCACCCAGTCCTAGCCCCACATCCCCATGAAAATAAATGTGCTCATGCTCCCACTCGTTGCAATCACCATTATTGGTGTCAGCTCGCTACTGACCTACCATGCTTTCTCGTACTCACGTCCTACAGTCTTGGGAGTAGAAGACCACAACCCCTCAGTAACACTAAAGCTGCCTGATCAGGAGTATGTCATAACCACTCGGGATATAGATAACTTAGGTCTCTTCCACAAATTAGCTAACTCTTGACAGTATTTTGTGGGTGGATT
>CAYILS010000139.1:0-1978 GCA_964364325.1 uncultured Pseudomonadales bacterium | reverse complement strand
CTCGGTCGATTATGGGTTATTTGAAAAACTACCCCCAGAAAAACAGTGGGAACTACCTGCCAACTAAGGCTGGATCCACGTAGGTACCAGGGAGTTGCTCTACCATGGCCTCGATAAAGATGATAACGGTAACGTGGTCATCGGCAAAGCCAACTTAGTCGACACCAAAAATTCCCTGGTCATCGCCAAAAAAGAGGGCATTATGGGCATCATTGGACTAGATGGGATGATCGTCGTAGAGACCGACGGCGGGATGTTGGTCTGTCCACTCAATCAAGCACCTAAAGTCAAGGATCTCTACAACAAGATCGAAGAGTTAGAATAACAAATATGTCATATCTACTTATATCCAAGCGCGCCCTCGACATTATCGTTGCTCTTTTGCTAGGCATTATCTTCCTCCCTGTCTGGCTCATCGTCCCGCTCCTCATCGTGCTTACTTCGCCCGGTCCCATCATTTATCGCCACAAGCGCGTGGGCAGAGACGGTCAGGATTTTTCCATGTACAAGTTCCGCTCCATGGTCATCAACGCTTACTATATTTTGCACAATCAAAATCGGGGATTGCTCAAAAAATTCAAAAAAATGGACTGGAAGCTTGAGGCCAAAGACGACCCTCGGATTACTCCCTTGGGCCGCATTTTGCGCTCGCTCACCATCGACGAGTTCCCCCAGCTCTATAACGTCCTGGTTGGCGATATGAGCATGGTCGGTCCCCGTGCCTACCTCCACCGTGAGCTAGTCGAGCAAGTCCACAAATATCCAATCACCAAAAAACTCATGCCCGTCGTGCTCAGTACCAAGCCCGGCATCACTGGACTTTGGCAGGTATCAGGCAGGAATGAAGTTACGTTTGACAAGAGGGTAGGACTTGACGCACAATACGTGAGGAGTATGAGTTTATGGAATGATCTGGTAATCTTATGGAAAACACCCAAGGCGATGATCTCCAAATGGTAAGTAGTTTTGACAAATTTAAACCTGCACAAACGCTTACCGATGGTCAAGACGAAGTGCAAATAGAAGCCCACGAAGAAGACGGAATCGTACAGCCTATGACAGAATCAACCCAATCATTAGTCGACCCAATCTTGGTCAAAAAACCCTTTTACAAGCGACCCTGGTTTATCATCCTAGTATCTCTCTTCTTGCTCCTGACCACGATTGCTGTTTGGCTCGGACTGGTTGTCCGCTCCACTTATGCACACGTCCAGTCAACCCAATCTCACGCGACCTCCATGATGGCCGCCTTTGAAGGGCGCGACCTAGCGCTCGCCAAATCCGAACTAGCCCAGCTCAAAGGCTCGCTCCAGCAAGCCCAGTCCGCCTATAGTGGCGTCGGACCATTGCGTTATGTTCCGCTCCTTGGCAGCTACCTCAAAGACGTCGACCATGTTTTTAGGGCCGGTTCACTTGGTACAGAGATCGGTGACATGGTGGTCTCTGCCATCGAGCCCTATGCCGACATCATGGGCTTTACCGGTACCTCTGCCGCAGATCTCCAGCTAGCTACCGCCGAGGATCGCATCATCTTTGTTGCCGAGACCGTCGAGAAACTCGCCCCGCAAATGGATCAGATCTCAGCCAAACTGAAAGAAGTGAGTGGTGAGTTCCAGGCGATCAACGAGAATCGCTACCCCAAGACGCTTATGGGCAAGCCAGTCCGCGAGAGTATTACAACCCTCAAAAACACGGTCGAAGGAGCTGCCGAGTCACTCGGTCAGTTCCAGCCTATCGTCAAGCTCTTACCCGATCTCCTGGGCAACCCCGAACCCAAGAAGTATTTGATCATGTTCCAAAACGATGCGGAGCTCAGGCCCACCGGTGGGTTCCTCACTGCCTATGCCACCATGAGTATTTTGAAAGGCAAAATCACACCAGGCGTATCCGAAGATATCTAAACATTGGACGCTGGATTTACGAAGAAAGTCCCCGCTCCCGACCCAATCAAAAAATACCTCCCCCTCGTCTACAACTG
>CAYILS010000138.1:0-1983 GCA_964364325.1 uncultured Pseudomonadales bacterium | reverse complement strand
CTCCTAGTCCGGGCATTTTACCCGCTAGTGGTGCGTTTCGTTTGCGAACTAAGGGGGAAAGGGGTGAGTTTTGAGTAATTTTCTAATGCAGGCCCGGAAGGGATCGAACCTTCGTTAGAGGTTTTGGAGACCTCTGTCCTACCGCTGAACGACAGGCCTAACTGGGTTATTTTAACTCAAGTCGGGGGAGAAGTCGCGTACTTTGATTTTTTCTTAATTTTTTGTGCTGTCCCGCCAGCACGGGGCGGCTCACTCTTTTGGGCGTGCGAAAAGAGTGAGATAGAAAAGCACGCCTTGCAGGCTCACTTGCATTCCAGACACTCACTTTATGTGCTGTATTCAACCTGGCTTATTCCTCAGTACATTCGGAATGTGCGCCAGGATTGTGACAGCACCGCTCTCACTTTTTGAGTTCGTTTGGAAATGCTACGTTCCCGACTGCAAGGGATCCTGGGACTCTGAGGACGGGTTTACAGTAAAAGATGTGAGATAAATGAGATAACGGGACTGATCAGAGCAGAGATGGGGGAGGTGCCGCCGGTGATGGGGAGGAGCATGAAGATGAGAATGATGGTGCCGTACTGGCGCATGATCATAGTGTACTCACGGTAGAGATCGGGTGGGAGGATGCCGCCCAAGATCTTCTCTCCGTCGAGGGGGAAGATGGGGACGAGATTAAATATCGCCAAGGTAATGTTTAGCGATATCAGGAGAGAGAAGATAGATGCTAGGAGGTAGGGAATAGGGAATATTTTTATGATTAGTGAGAGGACAATGGCCAGGAGGATGTTGGAGATGGGGCCGGCGATGGCGATGAGGGCGGAGTCGCGGCGGGGATTGCGTAGGTTGTAGGGGTCAAACTGGACAGGGCGACCCCAGCCAAAGCCAAGGAATAAGAGCGCGAGGGTGCCGAGTGGGTCCAGGTGGGCGCGCGGATCGATCGTCAGACGTCCCTGGGAGCGAGGCGTTGGGTCTCCTAGCTGGTCGGCAGCCCTGGCGTGGGCGTATTCGTGGATAGAGATGGCCAGAATGAGGCCAATTGCCCAGATGAGGAAGAGGAGGGGATTGGAAAAGAGTGTTTGCAACATAGTGGTAATAAGTATACCTTAGATGGAAAAACTGCCGGACGCAAATTTTGCTCTCCGGTACATGCTGCTTTCGCGCCTGTAATGTCGACAAAATTTCATCCGCCAATTTTTCTACATAGTGGTTTCTCGGCAAATTTTGTTACCCCTGCATGCCTCCCTCATGTTGACATTCAGAATAAATATGTTAGACTATGGGACATATGAAAAAACTTTTGGCGCTGGTTGCCTTGTCCTTTATAGTAGCTCCGAGTGCTTCGGCTCACGAGGGAACCGTCGACTTAACCAGTGGCAGCGTGTCATGCAAAGGTGTTTCGATCTACCAAGATAGTAATTACCGTGTATCTGGTCGTTGTGATGGTCTCGTGTATCCCTACGAAACTACCTACAACAAGTACGTCCTCTGGGGTAAGACTACGACCGGTGGAGCCATGGTACGGATCGCCGAGATTGACCGCGGTTACTTCTCTGGTAATATCTCGAGTCCGTTTGACGCGATGTATGTGACGGCTGAGCAAAAGGGCCTAGTTAAAAAAGCCAGTGATAAGGAAGTTGTATCTGGACGCGTGACTCCCTTTACCTTTGACAAAAGTCAGGTGACTACGGCTCCTGCCGCCCCAACTACGACTACCACCACTGCGACCAAAGCGACAACTACCACGGTCGATAGTACGACCAAGAGTACGGCCGGCGCGGTGATTGGCAAGATCGTGACCTCACTCCTAGTCGTGATCTTGGTCATTGTCGGGCTCGCGATTGGTGCCTCACTCCTGTTTCGTGCCCGCGGATCGGTGAGCAACTAATCGATTCTCAGAAGTATTATTTTGTGGTAAACTATCAACCTATGGCAAATGCATGTGATCTGTGTGGCAAAAAGAGAGATGTAGGGCACAACGTG
>CAYILS010000137.1:0-2004 GCA_964364325.1 uncultured Pseudomonadales bacterium | reverse complement strand
TAAAGCTGTAACCATTTTAGAGACGGCTCCGCCCAGCAAGAAACCAACGGCTAATCCAACTGTCCCCTGCTCGCGAATGAAATTTAAGAACCCTTTCATATGGCTTATATTCTACCACCCTGCCTGCCGGCAGGCAGGTTGACACAGAATGGCTAAATATGTGCTATACTATGACCTAGTTATTTATGTGTACATGCTTTTCCCAACGATAGTGATTAATTCCCTGTTTGTTTGAGTGATCAGTGATGGCACGCGTTTATGGAGGTGCCGCACATGGCAACCAAATTATTTATCGGAAGTTTAGCCTGGGCTACAACTGACGACTCATTATCAGCTTTATTCTCCCAGGCAGGTACTGTTGTCAGTGCCCGTGTCATCACTGACCGTGCAACTGGCCGCTCAAAAGGCTTCGGCTTTGTTGAGATGAGTACAGAAGAAGAAGCCCAAAAGGCTGTCGCCGAGCTCAACGGTAAAGACCTAGACGGTCGCACCATCGTTGTCAACGAAGCACGCCCAATGGAACCCCGCGATAACAATCGTAGTGGTGGCTTTGGTGGAGGTCGCCCACAAGGTGGCTCCAGTTATGGTGGCTCACGCGATTCAAACCGCGGTGGTGGCTCATCCTATGGCCGTTCCAGTTATTAATCTGATTTATTAGGTTATTAATTACGCAAATTAATCCCGCCGAGAGGCGGGATTTTTGCTGGCATTCAGAGAATATTCAGCTCAGAGACTATAATGTGTCTATGCGAATACTGGTTGTAGAAGACGAGCACCCTATTGCCGAGGCGCTGCGCAAAGGTTTGGAGCAAGAGCGATACGCCGTAGACATCGCCTACACTGGCACAGACGGTTATGAGCTGGCGACGGGTGAAGTGTACGATCTCATCATTCTCGACCTCATGCTCCCTGGAATGGATGGGATAGAGGTCTGTACTAAACTGCGCAAAGAAAATATTCACACGCCGGTATTGATGTTGACAGCCAAGAACCAACTCCGCGACAAGGTGGGTGGACTTGACTCGGGAGCTGATGATTACTTGCCTAAACCTTTTGCCTTTGAAGAACTACTGGCTCGTATCCGCGCGCTTCTACGCCGACCCATTAGCGAGACAGGTACACAGTTGCGCGTTGGAGAGTGGTCACTGGATACGGTTAGCTTTGAAGTAAAGCAAAGACTCGTTCCCGTGCAACTCTCGAGCAAAGAATACTCGCTCCTAGAATATCTCATGCGCCATCCAGGACAAATTTTAAGTAAAGAACAAATCATTGCGCATGTTTGGGACTATGAGAGCAATATCCTCCCCAACACAGTCGAAGTCTACGTTAAAAAACTGCGGGCGAAGGGTGTGTCCGTTACCACAATCCGTGGATTTGGCTACAAAATGGGAGTGAGTAATGTTTGAAACGGCGAGGATCAAACTTACCCTGTGGTATTTGCTGATCATCATGATTGTGAGTTTGGCATTTAGTGGGATTATCTATCGTGCTTCAGTGCTAGAACTAAAGCGATTTGCACTCGCACAACAGAATAGATTAGAGTTGCGGATATCCCCTTATACACCCATAACCGTTGACGAAGAGCTCATACGTGAAGCTCTGGCGCGAATAAGATACTCACTCTTCTTGATTAATATAGGAATCCTCGTGGCATCGGGAGTACTAGGATACTACCTCTCCGGCAAAACACTCTCTCCTATTGCAGACATGCTGGAAGAGCAAGACCGCTTTGTATCGGATGCATCGCACGAACTTAAAACACCTATTACTGCGATTATGACTACGCTGGAGGTAGCTCTTAGAGACTCTAAGCTGTCGGCAGCAGAAGCTCGAGCAACCCTGGTCACCAGTCTAGATGAAGTACATAGATTGCAAAAATTGGCCGAAGGACTCCTTCAACTTACTCATGAGCAGGTAATTGGCAAAACGAGATCCGTGAACTTAAAGGAGGTAGTGGATAAGCTGAGATACATCGGTAACACTTTTGAGGTAGAATCCCTGCCT
>CAYILS010000136.1:0-2009 GCA_964364325.1 uncultured Pseudomonadales bacterium | reverse complement strand
CTCCACGACCACATCCGCAGAATTAAATGTAATCATTACTATCGAGAGAGTCATAGTCTTAATGCTAAAATCTCGAGATTAATGCCCCAAGAATCAAAAGCAAGCACCTTATTGAATAGATGACAAAATACTCGATCAAATAAAAATGACTTAAAATGCTTAATATTGAAATGCCTTGAACTAAATGAGGTCACGATTTGATTTTTATTGAGAAGTTCACTGGATTGCTCCGATGGAACCTTTTTTCCTAGCAATGTTTTGATAATCCCACCCAGATCGGATGGATAACTCCAAGATCCAATATATATAATCTTAAAACCTAATTTCTCTAGCGATCTTTTTAATGTATGTTGGCTAAAATAGCTTAAATGTTCCGGTGGAATATAATGATCAAAATTATCTTTTAATACTCTTGCGCTAACGCTTTCCACATTTGGCGTCGCGATATACAACAAACCGCCTTTTACAAGATATTTACTGCAGTGATTTATAAGTCCTTCAGGGTTTATAAAATGCTCGATTACCTGATTCAAAATGATTAAATCAAAGGATTGTGTTGTTCGGAATGAAAAAATGTCACTACAGTTAACATTTAAATGTAGAGTCTTCGTTGCGTAATCTGTTACCAACTTAGAAGCGTCGACTCCGTGTGTTTTCCAACCAAAATTTCTCGCTTCGTCTAAAAAATAACCTCTTCCGCATCCTACGTCTAACAACTCGCCTTTCTCTTTGACGTATTTCGCTATCTTTTTCAAGCTTCTCTTGGCGTCTGAACGTATTACTTTTTCTGCCGATAAACTATCCTTATAGTCAAACCTACGATAATACGTGGCTATCTCTTCTCGACTAGGTATTGGCGTAGTAAAGATAAAATCGCAATTATCGCATTTAACAATAGAGTATTTACTTTTCTGAGTTATTAACCTATAATTATTACTACTACACAAATAACAGCCCGTGTCTTTCATGAAATCGAGTGTATCACGCAAATTTATAAAATTGTAGCTTAACAATATATTTCGACATCTCGATCCTAAAATTCCTGACCCATCGGGATTTTTTTATGCGCTGTTTTTATAAAATCGTCTTTGCTTCGTTCTTAACAACTTTGTTTTTGATTTCGCCGATTAAAAGTAGCGCAATCGGTACTTTCACTAAATCTACCCAAAACCCAGTAATAACTACTAACCCATCAAGCTGGGAATCTAACTATGTATGGCAACCCTCACCTTTGCTTGATGGATCGTCTCTCAAAATTTGGTATTCAGGATATAACGGATCTCGATTCCAAATCGGTTTAGCAACTTCAACCGATGGAACAACATGGAGTAAACAATCAACTAATCCCGTTGTGAGTAGATTAGCTATAGATAATAAGGACTCTCATGATCCAACAGTCATTAAAAATGGAAATACTTATGAAATGTGGTACGTAGGATCTGATGGAGGTGCGGCTTCTAATTATTCCATATTCCGAGCAACGAGTAACGATGGAGTTTCATGGACTAATAGCACTTCACCAGTTTTACGTCCTACATCCGGTTGGGGTTCAGGCGGAGTTTCTGGACCATTTGTAATAAAACTCGAAAACGAATATAAAATGTGGTTTAGTTCAGCGGATACAGGCACTTGGAAAATCGGACTTGCAACTTCCACCGATGGAATCAACTGGACTTCTTATACCAATAATCCAGTGCTTTCACCGACACAATCGTGGGAAGGAACTGATGTCGACGGACCATCCGTTTTATTCAACGGTACGACATATGAAATGTTCTACCACGGCTCTGGTACTCTATCTTATGCCACATCCACTGACGGTATAAATTGGTCCAAACCTGCAGACAAAAATCCTATCCTAACTCGAGGTGCAACATTCGACAATAATAATATGGCTGGTGCAGGTGTGACTCGATTGAGTAACGGTACCAACCTCCTCTACTACGGAGCTTTCGGCAAGGTAGACGGCTCGACCAAATGGCGAATCGGACTAGCAACGGATGGACCAA
>CAYILS010000135.1:0-2092 GCA_964364325.1 uncultured Pseudomonadales bacterium | reverse complement strand
TCGATCAAATTATCTCGGTTATTCCAAAAGAGAGAATTCAGGATGTCGTTTACTTTAACCCTGATGATATTGGCTACCCAATGGGGATTAACTTACTCGAACTTACCCCAGGATTAAACGAAGAGGACACGATTCGCGAAAAAGAATTTATCGCGGAAAGTATTATTTCTGTGTTTAACAAAATCTATACAGATAAATACTCAGGTCCAAGGATGGAATATATTCTTCGCAATACCATTCACACCGCCTTTACTGTACCTGATGCCACCTTGTTTACGGTCTATAAACTCTTGATTAACACACCGTTTAGAAAATCTGTTGTTCGCAATCTAAAAGATGAAAATCTCTTAGACTTCTGGAAATATGAGTTTGCAAAAGCTGGTGATTATCAAAAAGTAAAAATGATCTCGCCTATTACGAACAAGATCGGACGTTTCCTATTTTCTCCCACTGCCAAACGTATCTTGGAACAGGGGAAGTCCACGATCAACTTTGACACCATCATGAACGAGGGAAAAATACTTCTTTGTAACTTGGCCAAGGGAAAGATAGGAGAAGACAACTCGAGTGTCTTTGGTGTGCTAATCATGGCTAAGATTCAATTGGCTGCCCTAAAACGCGCCAGAATGAAGCCTGAGACTAGAAAAGACTTCTATCTATATGTTGATGAGTTCCAAAACTTTGCTACCCCTGCCTTCGCTCAGATCCTCTCAGAGGCTCGTAAATACAAATTAAATGCTATCCTGGCTCACCAGACCACCTCACAGCTTGAAGATATCTCACTGGTAAATATAACTCTTGCCAATACTGGTACAGTCATCTGTTTTAGAACAGCAAACCCAGAGGATGAACGAATGATTTTGCCCCAGTTCCAGCCATACATAACACAAGGTGAGATTGCCAGTCTGCCTTCATATCACTTTTACATGAGACTAGGTGCACTTAACCCAGAAGAACCATTCTCAGGGGTAACTGTGCCAGTGAAGATTGAATATAGCCAAAATAGAGTTGATGAGGTGATCGTGTCATCTCGAAAGTTGTACACCAAAAAATACAATGGGTCTACGAGTGCAACCTCCTTATCCAATGATAAAAAGAGTCCAAAACGGAAAATTTACTCTTCTGGGGTTTTGCCTTAGCTAAAATGCTACACTTGGAGATATGCTTGAGCAGTTTTTCTTCATTAGTCTAATTACGCAAATTACGCATTCTATCGAAGAACTTGCTACTGGTTTCCATAAGAAATGGTATTTGTTCAAAATGCCTTTTTCCACCTTTATATTGTTTGAAATAGCCTTTACGATGTTTTGGGTCGGAGTATTGTTTATTACCACCTTTCCTTACAGACAAGATTTACAAAGAATTTTCTTAGTCCTTATGTTCGCCAATGGCGTACAGCATGTCATTTGGTGGGGTGTTAAGAAAATATATGTTCCAGGGTTAGTTACTGCGTTTGTTCACATAGTTATTTTCTTGTCTTTTTACTTCCAAATTACCTCAAATCTGATTTCCTACCGGTAGGTAATGGATATTTTTGATTTAGGTTGATAGTACGGTATTTTATATTTTCTTTTTACCCTCTTATTCCTTATATATAAGGGAGAGGAATGATACAATCATTCCAAACTGCCACAACTTAACTACTATGTACAGCCAATTACTACCAACAGCACAACTCGACATTCTCCAATATCTCTATAGATTCCGTTTCTTAAATAGCTCACAACTTCAACGACTACTAACTCACAACAATATACGCCTAACAAATTACCATCTTAAAAATCTCATCACACCCAACTACATCGGTAAACACTACTCACGATCTTTAGGACAAGCAAATATTCCAGCCGTTTACTACCTATCATCTGGAAGTATTAAAGTATTGTCTGATAGTCCAAATTTTGACAAGCGGGCACTAAAGAGAATTTATCGCGAAAAAATCAGATCTCAGCAATTTATAACGCACTCTTCATTTGTTGCTGAATACTTCCTCTATTTACTAGGTGAATCAGAAAAATCACAACATACTCTACATTTTTTCACTAAAACTGATCTACTGGCGCACCCGTACATGATACACCCACTACCAGAC
>CAYILS010000134.1:0-2121 GCA_964364325.1 uncultured Pseudomonadales bacterium | reverse complement strand
TCATATTATCGCGGAGAATTTCTTTCTTTAATCCCTTGTAATTTTTGTATGTTTTGGTGGTGATACCAGCCCAAGCGAAGGTGATATCGTCCGTCAAAATGGCAAATTCTTTACCTTGCTTGACGCCTCTGTGCTCCCACTCATCAGTTAAATCTTTTCGTACTTCGATACTTTTTAACCTTTGATTAATCCAGTCATCACTTCTACCTTGACGTTTGTAGGTAGCAAGGGCGCGGTGAATAGCACGCTCTGGATCTACACTTTCCTCTACTCGCTCGTAGCCCACTCGTGCTAGCCAGAGTTTAAACGGCTCTGCATGTTTGCTAGGGATGGACTGAATGATGCGAAACATAGTCTCTGTGTCGGCGCAGTCGGTAAATCGTCTTTTGCCGTCTGTCGCAACTAATTTCAACCGGTTACATTTTGTAACCGCTTCACTTCCCTCTGCATTGAGTCTGTTTTTAAGCACTTTCCAGTAATTTCTCGCCGATTGGAACTCTAATTGACCAGAAAGTACAGAGACTACGTCTATCACAGAGAAATACCATAACTCTCTAGCGTCATCCCAATGACGACGGATTTGTTTACCCTCAAATACTGCTAACGCATCTACCATATCCACCTCCTACCTACTAAAACCGTTAACAGTTCTATTTAATACCAAATACAACCCGAATGTCAACTGCGACATATTGAGACATATTGAGATAATCTTTATTGGCGGCTAGCGACGCAAACCAAAGTAGAGCATGGCGAGGAGCATGGCTTTGAGAAGATATCCTCCATGGGGGTCAATCGCCAGCTTGGTGAGGGGAGTCATGTTGGCAGTAGCCAAATGGAAAATCACACTGATGGGGAGAACGAGGAGCATCCACTGCCAGTGAGAGAGTTCTCTATGAGTAAACGAAATTAGTTTGTTGAGCAAGGGCACAAGGAGATATATCCCGAGGTACGCTAAGGTAAAATCGAAAACAGAGAAGTTGTAAATGCGGAAGGAGCGAAGGTATTCGAGCGTTATCATCTGACCACAGTATAGCCTAGTTTCTCGATTACTGTTGCAAAGGCACTGGGAGCTACGAGTTCGGGGTCGTAGGTGATGACTGATTCTTGCTTGGCATAACTAGTGGAGATTGAAATGACGCCAGGTAAGTCCTCGATTTCACTATCGATATTTAGCGAGCAGGAGCTACAGTGTAGGCCGCTGAGTTTGAGAGTAATTGTAGTCCCGACTGTTTTTTTCTTGAATAAATTAAACATGAATTTGACTTAAATCTTGGTTAATAACTTGTACGTTCAACGCTAACAATTCATCTTTGTATGGGGCATCTGTGGGATATTGATTCCAGACAAATATTTTGATCCCCAAATGATATGCAAGTCCTATTTCCATGAGAACGTTTGGGCCGACATAGCCTTGGATACCGTTTTTCTCATTGTTAATGACGAGAATTGCGTCCGATGAGGCAATATTGTCAAAATTTTCTTTAATGTACAGACCCTTTTGGGCGCTGGTAGTTGCGCCTTTGAAATGCTCTACCACAAAGTCGTTTTTTGCTTTCATAGTTTTGGCTGAGACGGGGATATCTACCACATACCCATTGGCAATAAGATCTGTTTCAACTTTGACTAGCTCCTGATAAAAGTTCATGCTGGCGCAGAGGAAAATCTTGGTCATATCACCTCCATAGTACCGCTATACATCCCCATCGAACAAGAGAACGTGTAGAGACCTTTTTTGTCGGGGGTAAAGTCAAAGACCTGATTAGTATTGGGTTTGATAAAGGCATTTATGCCAAAGGCACGGAAGGTAAAGGCGGTGGCGCACGAGTAGACCTCACCGGCATTCACGGTCAATTTGACGGGTGTACCGCTTTTGACAGCGAACCGCTTGGGCGAATAGCCGTTGTTTAAGATATTGATGGTGACAGGCTGGACTCCATTGACGAGTGTGGGTGTTGGTGTGGCATTACTAGACGCAGTGTCGTAGGGAGGCAAGAGCTGGACTAAGCGTGGTCCAAGACGCTGCAGCGAATAGGGGTTATCAGTGACCTGCAAAATACCGTTGACCGAGTACAGCGCCATCGCGATTAAAAGGAAGGCCGCAGAACGGAGAAAGTAGAC
>CAYILS010000133.1:0-2133 GCA_964364325.1 uncultured Pseudomonadales bacterium | reverse complement strand
CAATCCACCCACAAAATACTGTCAAGAGTTAGTTAATTAACGAGTGAGGCCTAAGGATGGGTCTTTTTCTGCGATAATCGGACGAGGTCGAAAAATACCGTCATGATCATTAAGTGCGGATGAGCATGCAATTACGCCAATCTGCTTATTAATTTTTTCAATGAGAGGTTCGTGTCTAAGCCTATCTTCTGCAGCTAATTTTTGCTGTATAGCAAATGGAATTTGTACAAGCACCTCCATTGTCTCATTCACATTTGACCGAGTCCAAGCGAGGTCCCACAATTGACGATTTCGATCTCCGGGTTGCATCTGGGGAGGTGGTTCTACCAACGATAAGTGTTCCAATTCATTAATCTCTGCAAAAAGTGCAAACATCTGAGAAATAATTCGCTCCTTTTCTACTGAAGTAAGATCTTTGCCAGCAACAAGAGCGTCAGGGTGAACGAGTGCTCTTTCTTGCATTAATCGGATGAAGCCAGATATTCCTGCGAAAAGAATGTTGATACGAGCATCCTCTCCTCCTGCTCTTTCAGCAAGACTCTCAAGTTCTGCTCGCCACTCAGGGTTTGCTAAGATATCGTATCTTCCCAATTCAACTAGGTGATTACCTGCATGTCCCGCAATTCTCTCTGATAATTCTTGTGTACTCACCTCCCTTGTTATAGCCCAACTAAGGGCATGAACAAATGGCGCATCACGGTCTAGTTCATAGTTACCTACCAACCTTCCGTTGTATTCGCCTAACCTCTGAGTTTTTCCTTTCTCAAGGAAATGTTCCATCCCCAGAATAACTGCAACTCTAGACTCAGCATCCCAAGCACGTTGATCACCTAATATCTCTTTATCACCGATCATCGACATAAAAAATCCACTCCCGTGGTATAAAAACAACTCATACCAGAGGCGTATGAGTTACATACAATTCTACGCGTCACAAAATGGGGTGTCAACCAGCAAATCAACTATATAGGCTTAGGAAAAGTTTAAGCAGCGAATGGCAGTAGTGCCAGGAGTCGCGCGCGTTTCACGGCGATTTTGAGCGCCCGCTGCCCTTTGGCATCGAGTCCGGTCCGTGCACGGGGAAGGATGCGGCCGCGCTCCGTCACAAAACGTGAGAGCGTAGCGCTGTCTTTGTAGTCAAATACGATCGGGGCATCGCCTTTGCTCATAATTGGTTTTTCTGGTCTTGGTTTACGTTGCATATCTTATTTTTCCTTTATTTGATTATTGTAATTTGGTTATTGGTTATTAAAAAGGTATATCCTCGACGTTGACGCTGTCGTCAGCAGGCTCTGGAGCCTTCTCTACTTTTTTAGTAGCCTTCTTTTTGGGTTCATCTTTGGTCTCTTCTTCGGTAGTGTCCGTCACCATCACTTCCTCAGGCAAGTCCTCTTGCCCCTGCGAAGTCGAAGACGTAGTGGGGTCTTCGTTAGCCCCACCCATGGGAGCGCCATCGCGGTTACGGGTATCCAAGATCATCATATTCTCGGCTACAATCTCGGTGATTTCGCGCTGTTGACCATCTTGACCGGTGAATTTGCGGGTCTGCAGGCGACCTTCGACAAAAATCTTGCGGCCCTTAAACAACAGTTGTCCACAGATCTCAGCTAGTTTGCTCCAGGCTACGATCCGGTGAAATTGGGTTTCTTCTTGGCGGTCTCCACCCTCTCCACTGCTCCAGCTACGGTTAGTAGCCAGACCAAAGGTGGCGACAGCGGTACCAGACGGTGTATATCGCACTTCGACGTCGCGGGTCAGATTGCCGATGAGCATTACTTTATTCAACGACCTTGAAGACATAAATCCTCCCTTGAGCTTAGACTCTTACAAACATGTATCTCAGTAAATTCTCGTCCATCCGTAGCATTTTATCAAGTACAGGCTGCTCTGCTGGCTCCAGGGTGAGCACAAAGTGTTCGTACTGGGCGACGTCGAGCTTTTTGATGGGATAAGCCAAGTGTTTAGCACCCCAACTCTCTTGCTTGTTGACTTCTCCTTTGGTTTTTTTGGCAAAATCGGTGATCAGTTTGATAAAACGCTTCGTTTCGGCCCCGTCTTGGTCTTGCGCAAACACAATAGTTAGTTCGTATGTATTCATATGAGGTATTGTAACTCAAGAGATATTTCTACGCA
>CAYILS010000132.1:0-2140 GCA_964364325.1 uncultured Pseudomonadales bacterium | reverse complement strand
ACCATAAATTTTCTTGATCCATTTAACTTCATCAACTCTCCCCCATTGCACGAATCTATTGATAATGTATGCCGCCTTACGATCGACGTCAATTGTAGCTGGATCAGTGTCCCAAAAATACTTATAAAACTGCTTAGGTAAGGTCTTCATATACCTCTGTATTATACCATTTTGCCAAGTACTTTCTGCACCTCGCCGATCAAGTCGCTTGCGGAGAAAAACACACCGACTTTCTTCTCCAGCTCCTCGCCCGCCCGCTTATTCACCTGGCTGGCTACGATGCAGCTGGCGAGTGCCGGACTCTTGGCGTATAGCCCAGCCACCAGTCCTGCCAACACATCCCCAGTCCCGCCTTTCGTCATTCCAACGCTCCCGCCCGCAATCTCCAGTCGCTCATCACCAGAGCTAACTACATCTGTTTGCCCCTTGGCTAACACTGTAGCTCCTAACTGCTCTAGTTTGAGATTTGAAGTTTGGTTATTGGTTATTTTTCCGAGCAATATGTTCAATTCTCGGAAATTGGGTGTCACGATCATCGTGGCAGTCAGCAGCGCTGGATCCACCTCTTGTAGCGCCCCCCCATCCACTACCCACCGCTTATTTGGATATTTCGCTAGTAATTCATCTACGACTTTTTTGGTCGCTGCTCCCCGCTCCATCCCAGGACCTATCAAGATACAATCATCTTCCTCGATATAATGCCCAACCTCTTCGTAAGGTACAACAATTCCCTCCCAAAACTTCTCCTTCGCCCGCACCCGCATCAGCTCGTTGTTTTCCATAGTAGGACTACTAAAGTGCACCATATCCACTAGTTTTGAAGCCATGCACGCTGACCAAAACGAGGCAGCGTGGAACAGTTTGGATCCTCCTATCACCAGCACCCGCCCATTCTCTCCCTTGTGGCTACCTGCTTTGGGCAGGACAATTTGCTCAGCATACTTTTTCATACTCTGATTATATCCGCTTGTTTGATCATTCCCACTATCTCCTCTTCCGCGCTCGTCACAATTGTTTGCCGCCCCTCCACCATCTTCACCACTTCTTCCCGATGGACTTGATCGAGCTCTGAGAAAATATCGTCGAGCAATAAAACCGATTTCACTCCCAGTTTTTCCTCGCTATATTGCATTGCCCCTAATTTAAGGAACAGTACCGCCAATCTTTGCTCTCCACGGCTGCCATATTTCATCAGATCTCTCCCCTCACTCTTAATGACAAAGTCGTCCTTGTGCGGCCCAACCAGCGTGTAGCCGACGGCCACCTCGGCCTCAGCATACTGTGCCAGCCGCGCGGGAGAGATGGTTGAGGCCTCATAGTCGAGTCCATACTCCCCAAAGCTCGTCTTCACTTGGCTCAAATACAGGAGAAAATCTCTGCGATAGTCGGTCAGGATGTTACCATTTTTGATGATCGATTGGTCCCAGTAGGAGAGCTGTTCCCTACGAGCCAGTCCATCCCGGATCGCATCCAATAGTCGGTTGCGTCGTTTGAGTGACCCTTCGTACACGGTAAGCGCTCGCAGATACTCTGAGTGGGACATACTGAGCGCTTCATCGAGGTAGCTTCTACGTCTAGTGGGCGAGCCCTCTACTAGCCGCATATCTTCCGGCCGAAACAAGGTCGAGGCTAGTTTGCCAACAATGCCGCTGCGCGTCCGCGCCACCCCATCCACCAGATATCTACGCTTGGGCGTCCGCTTGCCCATGTACACCCCGCGGGTTAGCACGACCGACAACTCGCTGCGCTCGTCATTTTGTTCGATCACCCCCACCACACTACCGATTTCTTTTTCGAATCTGATCATCTCTTCCGTCACCCCTGCCCGCTCCGACAAGCCGGTCGAGAGTAAATAAACGGCCTCCAGCAAATTGGTCTTACCCGCCCCGTTTGGCGCCACCACCAGAGTGGTCGTACCAAAGTTAAACACTTGCTTTTTATAACTGCGAAAATTAGTCAGCGTCAGTCTCTCGAGTTTCATTTGAGGAGATTATAGCTTACCCGCAGTAGGCATGGATTAAGCTTCACTGATAGCAACGGGGTATGTTCCGTCTCTATATCGATCCAACTCAGCATCAACCATCATGGAAACCAAATCTGGGAAAGTAGTACTCGGTTGCCAACCTGATTTACGCTGCGC
>CAYILS010000131.1:0-2216 GCA_964364325.1 uncultured Pseudomonadales bacterium | reverse complement strand
CAATCCACCCACAAAATACTGTCAAGAGTTAGTTAATTAACGAGTGAGGCCTTAGTACTTACTTACGAGTCCAACTTGATACCTTGAAACATTGTGATACGTTATTCGCGTATGACTTTGGGGGTGGCATGCTAGACGTCTTACCTTTTATCCGGAGTGAAACAATCGAGCTTGGCGAAACGTTGCCATTTTTCAGCCCACTGGCTGGTGAAGTTGGCCATGAGGCTTCGATGGAGGGAGGTGACGTGGCGTGGTTTCTGGCAATGCGGGTGGGGATAGCTTACTTAGACCCTGAAAATCGAAGTCTATCCTCCGATGAATCAGACAAGATAGTCGGATTGCTTGGTATACTTGCTGGTCTTAGTATTGCCTACCGTACATTTGACCCCGAAGGAGTCGCTCTCGAGGTTGCTCAGAAAAATATTGCAAATTATCCAAGTCGAGTCTTGCGAGCTCACCCGAAGATGACTCCACACAGAATGGCACGGGAATATGACAACGTTCGATTGCCAGTATTAAAAGCCTTCCGAAGAAAATTAGTTGATAGGAAAATCCCACCTGTAATTTATGAAGCCATCCAGCAGGCGAACCCAGAAATTCCTCGTGTTCCAGAACTCAAGCGGGGAGCGATTAAACTATATCAGGATGTGATCCCCTACGCCCAAGCGGCTGGAAAATATTATCGCTATCCAGTCGCCGCCTGATTTGGAGAATATTGATATCTATTGATCTAATTAGTAGTAATCTGATCTATTGTCTGAGTGTGTAACCTTTGTGTAAGATGAGAGAAATTCGAAGTGAGCACGTCTCGCTTTTGATTCAAGTAACAGCACTCCTGCCCAGGCAGGACGGAAACCAAACATCGAAAGGGGGACTTTTTGTTAAGTACAGATTGCTTTACCATCGCCCCAAGTCTTTATTGTAAATGGCTTATTATTTGTGGCCTTCGAGGCCATATTGTGTAAGGATATCCCGCCGCAAGGCGGGTTTATGTATGAGCGCAAGCATATATCGTTCTAGAGAATGTGTATTTTGCCCAGAGGCTGCAGAGAACTATGGTGTACCAACTAATAATTTGCTGGCTGCCCTTCATTCTGTCGAGGTGTTGTCAGGTGGAGAAGTTGAGCCGAAATCAAGCTTTCGCTATGGATGGATGGCTGGTTCTTCTCATCACAAATTAATGATGATGAATGAAGTGCTTAGTATGTATCCTGGTGTAATGAAAGTTGAAAACTTGATGCCGATGGGTGGTCTTGCTAGAGAGGGCTTGGCAATTCAAAAACCAAAGGAGGATCCGGATGAGATGGATGGGACGAGGATTGCACGAGATAAGCTTGATTATTATTGGAATCCTTTTAGGAATTTTCAAAAAACTCTTTCTTGCCGAATATACTACCGGGATGGAGGTGTAGTAGAGGGTTGTGCCCCTGAGCAGTTTATGTTTGCGACAGACGTGAATGTATCAGCTAACATGTCAGGCATGGGAAGGAATGATCAAGCAGTTTTTTTGCGGAACCCAGACGAAGAAATTCCGGATTGGAAAGCTATGAGTGAGGGTGAAAAAGAGGAGGCACTAATAAATTATATGACTAGTAATTATAGGAAACTAGGCAAGCGTGGACAAGTAACAAATACAGTTGAGGCAGCACTTGCTTTTAGACGTCCGATTGATCCAAACTGGGAAACTGCATTGACTGCTTCGGGTGCCTCTAGGTTATTTGTGACAATGCCACTCGACTGTTTGGTTAATAGAGATTTCGTCAAAAAGTATATTGGGAGAGTTGTTGAGGATGCTTTAGGCAAGAGTAGGTCACAAATGACGAAGAACGGTGTGCTAAATAATATTGCGGGTGCCGCAGGCGGAATGTTTATGGAAAAAATGATTCAGCATATGGTGGAGAGTGGGAGGGACGTGAGGATAGGTTATCCGGAATCTTCGGCTTATAGCAGGAAATATGGATTGAGGAAGCTAGGTTTATGGGATATTGTTAGGGGTCATGCTTCCGGAATCCCTCATGTGCTTTTGTGTGATTTGGGATTGTCATTTGTCCAGCGAAGAAGTAGAAAAGATGCAAAAAATCCAATTGTATTGCATGGTGGTGCGGACGTCCTGGCTACTCGAGAACAAACTCTGAGCTTAAATAATGTTATTTGGAAAAGTGCTTAGGTCTCTTCCACAAATTAGCTAACTCTTGACAGTATTTTGTGGGTGGATT
>CAYILS010000130.1:0-2225 GCA_964364325.1 uncultured Pseudomonadales bacterium | reverse complement strand
GCCAAAACCGAAAGCTTCAAAACTACCAAGTCATTTTACGAGTTTGGCCCCATTACCTTTGAAGCCCGCGTCAAAAACCTCGGCAATGTCCACCTCAAACCCAGTGGCAATATCACTATCACTAACTTACTAGGTCAAAAAGTCGCAACTGTCCCACTCGAACCAAAAAATGTTTTGCCAGGTGCCATCCGCAAAATCGAAGGAACATGGGACACCAAATGGCGTATCGGCCAATACACAGCAACTACTGTCATCGTTTACGGCGCCAACAATACACAACTTGCTAGTGTCACCACTTTTGTAGTCTTGCCTTATCGCCTTGTACTCATCATCCTTATTGTTCTAATAGTTATTTATCTTATTCTTCATCACTACCGCAAGCGTCTCAAGCTAGCCTGGAAAATCTTGACTTCCGGCAAAGTTTAACATGCGCAAATTTGTCTTGCTAATTGTCACTGTGACACTGTGTCACTGTGTCACATCGGTTGTCTTTGCTGAAAGCTTGTCCGTCTCTTTGCGAGTTGGCGACACACAAATATCCTTTGACGGCTACACAAGTCCCAGCGCATTCATTACGATTAAACAAAATAGTGTTGTTGTTGGTACAACAGTTGCAGATACAAATGGCAACTGGGACAAAACCATCGTCGTCGACAATGCGGGTATCCAAACTTTTGCGCTCTATGCTCTAGACACAAATAGTATCCTCACTCCCACTCTTAGTTACAATGTCAATGTCTCCGAAAATGCTCTCACCAACATCAGCCATATTGTCCTTCCACCTACTATTTCTGCAGACGGACTCACTCTTTCTGGCACAACCCATCCGCTGTCTACTCTCACTCTCATGATCTCAGATGGTACTATTCATTCTGTCCCTGTTAATGCGAGCGGTATCTGGTCATATTCGGTCTCTATCAACACGCCTGGAAGCTACTCAGCATATATAACTGCTACCATGCCAGGAAATTATATCTCGCTAGCTAGTAACCCCGTGACTTTTGTCGTCAACCCTTCTTCCACTACTACCTCCACTGCCTCCTCCGCATCATCAGCACAACCCACCATCCTCTCCCCCTCACCAACCCCTGTCAGAACCAGAAAAATTACATCCTCTGACAATGAAGGGTTGTCTCCTATGCCCACAAGTGATGCTGTCAGTGTCGTCACTCAACAGGTGAATATCCCCCAACCAGTCAAAACCATTACTATTGTGTCCCTAATTTTGGCACTTTTATCTCCCATTAAAACTTTCTTTATTTTCTTATTCAACAAATTGCGTACTATTCCATTCTTTACTCTCCTATTTTTCCGCAAGAAGAAAGATAAATAACCTATTCATACCGGAGTGCATTCAGTGCCGAGATCTTGGTCGCGCGGCGGGCCGGGTAAATCCCTGTCACCACCCCCACGACAAACGATAACACGAGTACAAAAACGATAAATGCAGGAGGGATATATGATACATCTATCCACCCTACCCCCTTGGCAAGCGAAAATGCCGACAGTACTACCCCCAGTAGTTTCCCTGCCACAAATCCCCCAAGCACTCCAAATACTCCCCCTAGCAACCCCATCACCATCGCCTCTTCGTTTTTGCCAAGCGTAGTATTAAGCCCCGCTAGCTCCTCCAGTTTTTTAGATAGCTCGAGAGTTTTCTCTTTAACCTTATCCTCTAGTCCCGAGTATAACTCTTTCAATTTTGTCGCCATTTCGTTAAAAGCTATAGCCACTTCGCCAATCTCATCCCCCGTCACAACTTTTACGTTGACGTCAAAATTCCCATCACGGATTTTTTTGGCTTCATCGCGTAGAGACCCAAGTGGTTTGATTATCGCCCGGCCCACAATATATCCAAGTATCCCCACTAATATCCCCACTATCCCGACTATGAGTAGGAACAACAAGGTCGCCGCCTTAATCGGTCTCAAAGTCTCTCTCAAATCTATTTTAGTCACCAAACAAGATTTAATCTCTGGGACAAACCGCCAATAACCAAATACCAAATCACCTTGATAATCTAGCGCTTTATTGTCAGCATAATTCGATTCTCCCGCCAAACACCTCTCAACTTGTGGGAGAAATATAGTTTTCTTGAGTGCAACCCCAGGCTCCTTCAGTAGCTCCGTCACCACCACATTTGACGAATTTACGAGAAATGTCTCCCCCGTTTCCCCAAGTCCAGACCTCTCTACCATCAGTTTACTAATCTCCTGGATTCCTAC
>CAYILS010000129.1:0-2249 GCA_964364325.1 uncultured Pseudomonadales bacterium | reverse complement strand
TGTCAAAAAGCGAGTTGAAGATGGAATGATCTACATCGGTTGCAGTGCTGGCAGTGTCATTCTGGGTCCCGACATCGAGCCGGTTAGGCGCGAAGAAACCACACCGCTAGCCCCAGATCTCAAGGGTACAAAAGCCTTTAACATTGTCAATTTTGTCATCATGCCTCATTGGGGTGGGGAAGAATATCGCCATCTGTACAACGACTACCGCATCAAACACATCTACTACGAGGATTACCCCTACATTATGCTCAATGATAATCAATACGTCGAAGTTGAAGACAAGTCATTCAAGATTATTGATGTGAGGAATGAAAAATGAAACTCTTTTTAACCTCCAAATTCCACCACGTCGCAGAAGATATTGCTAGCAAGCTGAGCGATGAGCAAAAGCAATCAGTCGTCTTTATCACCACCCCGTTCAAGTACCGAGTGTTCAAAGACAGCGAACTCGCTTGGCACTACAACAATCTTGATGCAATGAAAAAGTACGGATACATATATGAGTTCTACGATATTACTGGCAAGACAAGTAATGCGATTAAGAATGATTTAGACAAATACCAAACAATGTATGTCGAAGGTGGAAGTGTCTCCTAACTTCTATCATTTAGTACCCAAATCATAAATTGCGTTGAGTTTTCCACAAATCGCCAAAGATTTGAGAGGTATTTCTGTTTTGATAGTGGTTGTTTGATTGGTTTTGGTGTTGCGGATGGTGTGGGTAAATATTCGACTGGTGAGCTTAAGAATTTGATGGATACTAATACCTGTTTGGATTTCTAGTAGTTTGGCAATAGCTAGACCCGCAAAAACAATGGTGATATGAGCTTTGATGGTCTCGTCGAGCCTGAGAAATATTGGTCTAGCCTCTAGGTCGCTCTTGGTGATACGGAAGGCTTTCTCCACCCGCCACAGATCGTGATATCTAGTGGTGATGGTGAAGGTATCGAGCTTGGCATTGGTGAGATAACCTTTAATTCCTGCGATGAGCTCAGCTTTCTCTCTAAGTTTTTGGTTGAGCGAGTAGCTAGTCTTTTTAGATCCTTTAAGAAAGCGGAATCTGCGAGTAATGGCGTCAGGTTTGGTCATGGCTTTTTGTGCTCGCTCCCACTGTTTGGTTAGGTCATAGGTGTCCTTCTTGGCTCGTTTGTCAGAATAATCGGCGAGGAGACGATAGTTCTTGTATTCCACCTCAGCACTAGCTTTGTCAGTTTTCCCAAGCGACACCGATAGCTCACCCATCAGCTTCTGGGACAGGCTCGATATCCTGGCACCAACGACAAACTTGATGCCCTCCTTGTCTAGGTCATCCATATTCTTCTGGGAAAGCATACCAGCGTCTGCCACAACCACTAGTTCGGGACAATTGAGGAGTTTCTGAATTCCCTTGGCGACCAAGGTGAAAGTACCCCCCTCAAAGGTGTTCCCAGAAAACACATCAAAATAGAGGGGGAATCCTTGCTGGTTGACCACAAGTCCCACCACAACCTGGGTATCCTGGGAGCGGTGGTCTTTAGAGTAGCCGAAGTCTTTGAGGGTAGTCTTGGTGCCAGAGGCAAAAGCCAGAGTGGTAACATCATAAAAGACGAGGTGGAGGGAGTCGTTCAAGCCGACTCTAGCGTAGTTGATTAATGCTTGCTGGTACTGGTCTTTGAGTCCTTTGGATATCGCCACCTTTAGGTGGCGATAGATAGTGGGGAGAGAATATGGTCGCTCGAAAAAATCTTCAAGTACCTCACTAGTTTCTCGCTTAGAAGTCGGCTGGTATAGCCTAGCGATGACAAAATCCCTAATTAATGGATCGCCACCAAAACCCAACTTGTCATACGCCTGGCAAAGCAAGTTGTAGAGGTAAAGTGGCTGGCTATTGATAACTTGAATATCAGCGAGAGTCCAGGTCTCAGGTGGATCAGAAAACAAGTTAGCTTGATGGGTATTGGTGCGAATATATTCCGTTGCCTGCTCAACTAACTTTCGCTTTTCCAGCTCTGTAACATAAGTCCCAAAGTGTTTGTGAATCACTAAATCTCGATCAATTTTAGTCACAACTTGGATGGCATGCTTGGAAGAGCCAGTAGTGATAATACGAATTCTCATCACTCCTAATTATCCACCATACTACCTTAGTACCCAAAAAACTTAACTCACCAGAGTGGACACTCGAAATTTAGGAAAAGTGATAGAAGTTAGGACCATACAAAAACAGTATAATTGTATGCATATGAGTCGCACGGTAATTCAAGTCC
>CAYILS010000128.1:0-2250 GCA_964364325.1 uncultured Pseudomonadales bacterium | reverse complement strand
CGGCCGTAAAGCCGGTCGTGCTGACTGGCATACACCAGAGCGCGGTATCGATAGCTTGGGCGCCGCAAGTGCCAGTTGGATCAAAGGCGAGGGCAAAACTAGGAGATAGGAGATAGGAGATAGGAGATAGGAAAACGGCGAGTTGTGTTAGGATGGAGGCATGCCGGTGCTCTGGAAGAAACTTTTTCATGCTGTAGTTGTGATTGTCGTGCTAATGGGCTTAATTGTATCACACCAGATAGTGAGAGCCGAAAGTTTGGAGGAGATAGAGAAGCAGATATCTGACTTGCAAAGCCAAATGGAGCTATCGAAAAAAGCCACAACTCCATTGGAAGGGGAAGTGGCCAAGCTGAACAGTCAGCTGGGCGGAATCCAGGCTCAAATCAAGAGCTCTGGAGTTAAACTCCAAGACCTAGAAAATAGCATTGAGGAGCGAGATGGAAGGATTAAATCCCAGTACGCAGTTTTGGCCGTGAAGGTGCGGGACTTGTACAAGAAAACCAGACTGTATTCACCCCTTCTCGTATTTGCATCATCTGGTAGCGCGGGAGAATTGACGAGGGGACTCGCGTACAAGTCGGTGGTAGCCGACGAAGACAAAAACCTGATTGTGAGCATTACACAAGACATTATTAGTCTAGAGTCGGATAAAAAGAAAATTGAAGCCGATCGGGCACGACTGGCGGGTCTACAAGCCAAGCTCGATACCCAAAAAGCCTTTTTTGAAAAAGAGATTGCGGGGGCGAAGAAGTGGCAGGCCGAACTGTCGGGCAAAATCGCCACGCTAAGCGCCAAGCAACAATCGATTTTGTCAGAGAAATCGGGGACCTTCCAGACCACAGTGGGAGATGTGCCCCTCGCCGATGACCCAGCTAGTCGCCCCGACTACAACCCAGGATTCTCACCGGCGTTTGCTGCCTTCTCTTTTGGCGCCCCTCACTTTAAGGGGATGAGTCAATACGGGGCTTATGGTCGTGCCAAATCGGGACAGAGTTATGAGACGATTTTGAAAGCGTACTACGGGAATGGAATTGAAATAAAAGATCATAACCCCGATACGCAGATCAGAGTTGATGGGCACGGAAGCTTTAGTCTAGAAGATTACGCCAAGCGGATTTATGAAATGCCAGGTAGTTGGGGAGATGAAGGGGGCATGGAAGCACTCAAGGCACAGGCGATCGCGGCGCGTAGCTATGCTCTGGCTCGGACGAATAATGGCGCCAGTTCGATTTGTGCCACGGAGGCCTGCCAAGTATTTAAACCACAACCCAAAGGTGGTAAGTGGGAAGAAGCGGTCAATGCGACGCGGGGCAAAGTGGTGTATGCGGGTGGGTCACCCATGTCTACCTGGTATGCATCTACCTCTGGTGGTTACCAAGAGTCGTATAGCGCGAATGGTCTCTCGACCCCCGGATTTTGGGATACACCGACTGGACAGAGTGGTTGGACCGGGCAGGCGTATGAAAAGGTGGCGGGGAGCCCGTGGTTTTATAAGGCGTGGTACAAAACTCGCACCGGTGACTCTTGTGGTCGCAATCACCCATGGCTCAACAGTGAGGAGATGGCGGATATGCTCAACGCCTGGGTCGTGTTGTTCCAGGGTGGGGGAGATAGTGGTAGGGTGACACCAGAGTCGGGCTGCTGGGGTGGTAACCCCTACTCTAAGGGAGACTTGCAGGCGATTGGTGGATACACCAGCGTGTCGGGAGTGTCTGTCAGCTACGGGAGTAATGGAGTGACGGCCAATGTGACGTTCCAGACGAATAAGGGGAGCACGTCGATTAACGGGGCTGATTTTAAGAAGGCGTTTAATCTACGGTCTCCAGGTAGAATATCGCTGAAGAGTGGGTTGTATAACATTGAGAAGAAGTAAGTCGAGTAGCGTTCGGACGAATTGTTTTTCTTGTGTGACGGTCTCGACTTGCAGTCGGGATCCACTACACTGCGATAAAACAACTCTTGTCCTGCACGCTGCTATTTACCAGGTTAGAGAGGAAATTGTGATAACATATATTCATGGCGGAGATATTTAATGCGAAGAATACAGTAAAAGCGAGTGGAATGGTGGAGACGCAAGGGAAACAAGGTCCGCATGAGCGATTGTCGGTCAAGCAGTTGAGAACAATCCTTGCCAAGACTGGGTCGGACGGATTATTTACCTGTTATGCGACCTTCCCACCTGGTACCCACTTTGAATCACAGGAGCAGGGAGAAGAGGTTATTTTGTTTTTGCGACAACACCTCATCACC
>CAYILS010000127.1:0-2257 GCA_964364325.1 uncultured Pseudomonadales bacterium | reverse complement strand
ACAATCCACCCACAAAATACTGTCAAGAGTTAGCTAATTTGTGGAAGAGACCTAAATAACATAATCAGCGGGTTAATCACTTCAAAAGCCATCTGGGCTCCAATAATGAGGGTGAATAATCCAATTGCCTGAAAGACTATAGCTCTGGTTTTCTCTGGGAACTTTTTATGTAAAAGAAGTCCGAGGGTACTACCAATAACGATAGCGAGTGCGTTTGTGAGTGTGCCGATAAACATACTTCTATACTCACGATATTTGGTTAATAATCATTTTACATTTTTCTTCGACGGGCGTCTTGGGTGGGAATGGTTCAACTAGATTTTCAAAGAGTAGACAGATACTTCGGACGTGATTTGAAACCGCAGGAGAGTGATCCCAGTTGTTAGAATTACTAAAAGTAATACGTGTAGTTGGATCTGTGCAAATGTAAGGACTTTCGTGGGGTTTGGCGGGGTTATCTGTCAATCCAGGCTTGATAAGAATTGTGGGCAAGTTGTGCAGACTGTCAAAGTGAGACTCATCCGTGACTCCGATCTCTTTGGGTGAAAAGGTCCAGCCAACTTTAATACCAACTTGATGGTTATTTGCAAAGTGCGTGATGTCGCGTGTTTCGAGTGCTTCGTAGTTACTGGCAGTAGCCTCCGGGAATATTTCTGAGGCAAGGTGAATGCGCCAGTTGGTTAATTTGAATTGGACAATAATCGCTTGGATAGTTTGACGTAAGTGGTGAGCCGCCTCCATCGCATGATCCTGGTCGAGGTGGTTGGCCAGCCAGGCGTGTTGGTCGGCGATAAGACAATGGACTACTCCCTGTGTTTGTCTTTTAACTTGCTCGGCTGTGAGTACAAAACCTAGGAGATCGAAGGGAACGGCTAGCGAAATCTTGGTCTTCGTGCCAACACCTCCACCCAGGAAGATGTTGGGATTGCGAGAATCCACCACAATATCATCTTGGTTTGGCCAGATGAGTGGATTGTGTTTAATTAGTTCCTCTATTTTTATTTTCATAGTGCTGAGAGAGGGATTTGAACCCCCGTAGGCTTACGCCGCTTGTTCTACAGACAAGCCCCTTTGACCGAACTCGGGCATCTCAGCTTTAAGTATATATACAAAAAGCCCTCACACAAACTCCCGGTAAGAGGAATTTGTGCAAGGGCCTTGAGTCAAGACGATACCAACCTTGCATTATTGCATTTGGCTATAAAAAATCCCGTCTAAACGGGATCTGAAAAGCCAAGTGTAACCTTGTTTGTTCAGATGCTCTGTTTCTTTGTGACACATCTTAGTCTGGTTACGGAGACAACCGTGTCTGATTTTGTCAGACCTGCTTAGGAGAGTAAATTTCAATTAAAGCTTTGGATGTCTTGCAGCAAACGACATCTCTCTGATTACCCACTTTAATCTACTAAAGCTCCTTCGACGCTTTCCTATTAACTTGTGTGGAGTTTATATCACGAAAGGATTATCGGTGTCAATACCTACTATAGGGTATGAGAGTGACATAACTAGAGTAAAGCACTATACTAGTCGCTATGCAAGATTTTGCGAACACCTGGAAGCAGCGAAAGATGGGTAGGAAATTTCGGTTAGGTAAGATGCGATGGGACAGACAAACCATCATGAAATATGTTGGACTCATCGCCCTATTTGGGACGCTGGGTGGAATAGTGGTGATGCTCCTGATGTTTGCTTGGTTTGCGCGCAGTCTGCCTGACCCCAATAAAATTGTCCGGCGAGATGGGTTCTCCACCAAGATAGCGGATCGCGAAGGTGGGACACTATATGAGCTCTACCAAGACTATAACCGGATCCCGATCAAGATAGCGGATGTCCCTATCCAACTGCAGCACGCGACAATCGCCGTAGAAGACAAGGAATTTTATACACACCAAGGTTTTAGCACTTGGGGGATGATGCGGGGACTACTGCGGGGTATTACTCGTGGCCGGGCACAAGGCGGCTCTACCTTGACCCAGCAACTGGTAAAGAACGTACTGCTGACGAGTGAGCGGTCGCTACCGCGCAAGTTTAAAGAATTGGTGCTGTCTCTCCAAATAGAAAAGAAATTTACCAAAGATGAAATCTTGCAGACGTATCTAAATGAGGCACCCTATGGCGGGACCGCCATAGGGATTGCCGCGGCGAGTGAGCGCTATTTTGGGATAGAACCCAAAGATCTGACTCTCACCCAATCGGCGATCTTGGCGGGTATGCCCCAAGCACCCTCTCGCTACTCGCCTTATGGCAGCGACAAACA
>CAYILS010000126.1:0-2287 GCA_964364325.1 uncultured Pseudomonadales bacterium | reverse complement strand
TAGGATCTAGTTGTCAAATCAGACTAATTTGAGGGGAAGTGCGTAACTCCTGTTAAAAAAATCATTTGCCATAGTTGGTAATGATGGCGTTAAAGTTGAGGAGGGTGTAGGGATTCCTGAACTTGGAGACCAAGAGATTGAAGTCGAGGAGGTTGACTTTGGAGTCAGAGTTCAGGTCTCCAGATTTGGGTGAGGGTTTGGGGGTAGGGGAGGGAGTGGGAGAAGGTGATGGGGAGGAAACAGGGTAGGGAGGAGCATCCGCTAGGATGGCTCGGCCAACGCTATTGTGGGTATAAACTACGCCAGTATCGTAAAATTTTGAGCTGGGATTCATGGTATCCTGGACAGTGTAGACGGTACTTTCATCTCCTGGGTCATAACGGAAAACCAGCATTCCCACGACTTCGGGGTGAGCGATGGCGTGTTCGTAGTACTTTTGAAGCACGGTGGCCAGGTAGTGAGTGGGTACGTGTGAGTAACCGTAGCCGTCGGGAACAAGCCAGACCTTTTTGCCGGCAGTATATTTGGAAAATACATGGTAGTACCATTGATAACCTTGCCACTCTTTGTCAAAAGCAGAGACGCTTTCCATGGTAACCGTGGGATAGTGGTCAAAACCAATGTCGGTGATGTAGTCTAGATAACCTTCTGGTATGGTCCCATTGATTATGGGGGGTAGGCCTTCAACTAAAATGGTGGCTTTGTCGGGAAAATCGGCTCGAATTTGGCTAGTAAAGGAGCGGAATCTGTCGACGCCGATACCCCGCCAAACGGATTCGTCGAAGTAGAAGCCGTAGACGACATCTTCGTGACCTTTGATGGCGGTTTTGATCTTGGTCCAGTTAGCTTCTCTATTGTAATCTTCGAATTGGGCGGTCACATCGAGAACGGCGTACATATGATACTGACGCATTTCAGTCAAGTACTTAGGTAATCTGTCGATAACACTGACATTAATGACGCCAATATTGGAGTTGCCACGCGCGCCAATCTCGGGGATGTGATCTTGGTAATCTACCCATGGATATAAGCCGTTGACAAAGTAGTAGCCGAAGTACTGGAGCTTGGCATGGGCGGGGGAGGAAAAGGAGAGAGTGAGTAAGAATATACTGAGAAAGATAAGGACGCGCATGCTTTTACTTTAGCACTATAAATTATAGTTGGGTACAAGAACCTACGCTTTGGCAAGGGGTTGGGCCGCCGTCGCAGTTGGGGTTGTCGGTGTAGTAGGGAGTACAGGTGAACTGGGTGGAGTCAAAACTGGTGCAGTTGCCGATATTAGAGCACCAATAATAGTCGTGATTGGGTGGCAGGGCACCACCACCTCTTGCTCCGAGACTAACGTTGCCAGATGAGACGCCATAGTTGTAAAGGTATGAGTTGATGGTTAAGGGAGCACTGAGGGCTTGCTCATCGGTTGCGACATTTAAGATACCGTAAAGTTTGAACCAAACACAGCCGGTTGCGTCGGTCGTGTAGGCGTAGGGGAGGTCCGTTTTGGGATTGCAAGCAAGTGAGTTTAAGTAGGGAGAGAGGACGCCAGAGCCACAGTCTTCGCTGCCGTCAAACCACTCAGGAGGTGGGTAACAGTTGTGATCGCCGTAGTAGTCCTCGAAGGCTATTTTGAGGCGAGAGAGGTCGGACTTAACTTTCGCGTCGACGGCTTTGTCCCTGTTGCGTCCTACCATAGAGATGGCCATGACAACCAGGATGGCTAGGATGGTGACGACGATCAAAAGCTCGATGAGGGTAAAGCCCTTTTTCTTTTCCATAGCGTAATTAAAGCACAATTATTATCTGGCGCCGATCACTTGTTATAGTTGACTAGGATTTTGTTGAAGTCGAGTATGGTGTAGGGATTGCCGAACTTGGAGATAAGTAAGTTGAAATCGAGGAGATTGACTGTTTGATCGCCATTTAAGTCGCCGGGTTTGGCAGAGGATGTTTGGGTAATTTGTACCATCATGTACCAAAACGCTTTCGCCACTCGTTCAAATCCGGTCGTTGACAAATGTCCTCCATCGGATGAGTACGGGGAATACATTGCTTCCATGCCATTATGGGTGACCGCATTTACGCTTGGATCGTGCGACTCAATGGCCGCGATATCAAAGAGAATAATCGGGTGGGTTTGCGCGTATGATCGGACATTTTCATTGAACTGGTTCCTCCGAGTTTGATTCTGATTCTCATCGTTGGTCAGAATAGGCATCGTCCACCAAATAAATATCTTGGTAGGGTAATCTGCCTTAGTTCGCAAACGAAACGCACCACTAGCGGGTAAAAT
>CAYILS010000125.1:0-2351 GCA_964364325.1 uncultured Pseudomonadales bacterium | reverse complement strand
AGTAAAGAAAAATCCCACGATCGGGAGCGTAATAAACTCCAGTATTTCAAACAAGGTTCCCAGGAGAAAGACGCGTTTACCCTGCTTCTTGGGTCGTAGTTTAAAGTTGAGCACAATCATCACCACGAGCGCCAAAAGACAAAAGGTCAAAATGCCCGAGGTGACCTGGGGGAGCGTTTTGCCGATAATGGTGCGCGAAAACTCTTTGTTGAGGAATGGTGGCAGGAGTGCACCAATCGTAATCGCAAACCAATTGACTGGCCAGAGGAAATGGTCCTCGAGCACCCGTAGGACCCGGATTGTCTTCTCCCAAAACGGCACATCTTCCGCCATCACCCACCGTGATACCACGTACGGGGTATCAGATACTCCCCAGGCCCACCGCTTCACTTGCTCGTACTGGTTAGAATACGTTTTCCAGGTACCTTCAGCTTCCGCCGCGTCAGCCATGATCGGGAGGAAGAGCGGCTCCACACTCACTTTGCCCTGCAAAGCAAAAAAGGCTTTGAAGAATAGCCTCCAGTCCTCGGGGATCACGTCCACGTCCCAGTATCCAATCGCATCAATCATTTTCAAGCTCGCTGTATAAGTCGAAAAGTTAATCAACCTATCCTTGCGGGTAACTGTCGAGAGTAACATCACCGAAGCCGAGGATGAGAACACCCGCACAAACAGCGGGACTTTCCAGATGTTGTTATAAAACTGGAGGATTCCCTGCCAAATAGTGGTATAGCGTGCCGGCGAGTCGAGGAAATGATAGGAGAGACAAGCAAAGTATTGGGGTGGCAGGAGTGCATCCGCATCTTCACTCGTGATCGTTACGTAATCGATATCCATCCCTTCTTCATCGATCAAAATACGCTTAGCTTCCTTAGCGCCCCAAGAGGTATTCGACGACTTGCCTTTTACCTCGCCCGGCAAGTCTGGGTGGTAGGTGGCCCACAAATGGCCAAATGTGCCTTTATATTTTTTTTCTAGTTCTTTGGCTTTAGCGCGCGCCTCATCTCCCTCACGATCTTCAAAGGCCAGCATAATATGTAAGTGGTCTACCGGATACGACTGCTCGGCTAGTTTGTCCAGCGTTCGCTCTAGGGTAGTGAGTGGCTCTTTGTAGGTCGGGATAACAATAATATGGTGGATTCGCTTCCAGTCGGGGAAATTGCGCACATCACCCATCCAGTCATACAGCTGGAACGACTTCATCTTGAAGTAGCCCAGGATCGCGGTCGCGGCCGTGGTCATCGACCGGTAAAACCAATACACCGAAAAAGCGATAATGTAGTAAGCAACGATGTTAGGGATGACAAACGACCCCCACACGGGGAAGAGGATCAAGAACCACGAGACGGTACCCGGGAGGATTTCCAGAAACCGTTTAGTCCGTATCGGGTGTCGATGCATCCATTTTCGTAGGTTTTTCATTGGAGTTATTATAGTCGAAATAGCCTGATTGCGTTCGCAGTCGTCAATTCAGCAATTTGCTCAAAAGTTTGTTCCCGTAGCTCCGCGACTTTCCCCGCCAAGTTTTTAACATTTGCTGGCTCATTGCGTTTACCTGGATTCATGAATGGACTATCTGTTTCCAGCAGTAGTCGGTCGTCGCTCACCAAGCTTACGAGCTTTGCCACCCGCTTACTCCAGGTAATATTCCCGCAAAAACTGACGTGGAATCCTCTCTCCAAAACCTGCTTTATCCCCACTTCATCATGGGAGAAACAATGGAACTGTCCTCGTGGCATTTTCGGCAGCGCGTCGAGTACTTCCAGTGCCTCCGCCAAACTATTTCGGGTATGGATGATCACGGGCAGGTCAAATTCCAGTGCCAGCTCACACTGCTCCCTCAATAATTTTTTTTGCGCGTCTAAAGTTTGTTTTTCTTTTTCAGCATACAAATCAATTCCAACTTCTCCTACTGCGACCACTAGATCCTTATTCTCACTGATTATCTGTCTTACTTTTTCTGTGTTCGCACTCTCCACCTCCTCCGGATGCACCCCTACGGCCGCATAAACCACTCCCGAATATTTCCCTGCCAGCTCCACAGCCTTCCGGCTACTTTCTATATCCGTCCCCGGCACCACGATCTTTTCCACACCAGCCACTTTTGCCCTTGCCAAAACTTCCTCCAAGTCGTTCCTAAAATCGTCGAACCAAAGATGAGCATGCGTATCAATTAACATAACTTAAATCCTTTAGAGTTCCCATATTGCACGAATCCTTGCATATCCAGCTCTGTTTGGTCGATCGTCGATCCCTCAAAATTTACCCCGGAGATATCCGCTCCTCCAAACTTGGTCTTCGTCAGTTTGCACCGGTCAAATACTGCTCCGCTCAACTTGGCATCTTCAAAA
>CAYILS010000124.1:0-2353 GCA_964364325.1 uncultured Pseudomonadales bacterium | reverse complement strand
TATCAAACTATACCCAAGAAAATCAATATGGTACTGGGAAGAACTGAATACTTACATTAACATTTGAGCCCTTACTACAACAACTGCGTGTATTTTTGTTGGTTATTCCTAGTTTGCACCCTGCGACTGTTAATCAAGTAGAGCGATTTGCATCTCAGGCTCGAGGAGGTCGAGCGGAAACAGGATTTATACCTAGCGCGGTTATGATGGCAAATCGAGATAGTAGACCTGGAAAATTCGGTATAGTGAGTCCTTAGATATAGAATATCTTAACTTAGTCGTGTAAACTAAACAGATTATGGCGAAACTGAGTCTCAAACAGGTACGTAACGTTGTTTTTGGCTTGAGCGCGGGGATTCTCATTTTTGCCGGTGGGTATGAGACAGCGAAGGTGCGCCTAGGTAAATCTGATAATCCGATTGTGCAGAAGTTTACGACTAACTCAGGTGAGGGCGCTGTTACCGCCGCTGACTTTAGCAAGTTTTGGGAGGTGTGGAAACGGCTGGAGACTAGCTATGTCGACCCATCTAAGCTGGATTATGCCAAAATGACCTGGGGGTCCATGCAAGGACTAGCCCAGTCGCTGGATGACCCCTATACCCAGTACTTGCCACCCAAAGAGAACAAGCAGGCGAATGAAGATCTTTCCGGAGCCTTCTTTGGAGTAGGGATAGAGCTCGGCTATAGAGAAGGGACGCTAGCGGTCATCGCACCAATCGCCAATTCCCCGGCCGAAAAAGCGGGGGTAAAGGCAGGGGATTTGATCCTCAATATCAAAGATGAAAAATTGAAATTGGATATTGATACTCGCAACATGACCCTGCCTACAGCAGTGACGCATATCCGGGGAGAAAAGGGGTCGCCCGTGATCTTGACCCTTTTCCGCGATGGGGGAGAGAAGTCGTTTGAAGTGACGATTGTACGCGATGAGATCGTGGTGCCATCGGTTGAGCTCAAGTTTTTCGAGAAAGATGGCAAGAAAATCGCTCACCTGGAACTACATAAATTTGGCGGCCGCACGGACAGGGAGTGGATAGCCAAAGTTGCAGAGATTGTGGCGGCCAAACCCGCAGGTATCGTACTGGACTTACGCAACAACCCTGGTGGCTACCTGGACGGGGCGGTATTTGTGACGAGCGAGTTCCTCTCATCGGGAACTGTGGTTAAGCAAGAGGGGCGTAAGAGTAGCGAAACATATAGTGTAGATAGGAAGGGAAGCTTGACTACTATCCCGCTCGTCGTGCTCATGAATAAAGGCTCGGCGTCAGCTAGCGAGATCACCGCTGGGGCGCTGCAGGATAACAAGAGAGCGCAGATCATAGGTGAGCAGAGCTTTGGCAAAGGTACCGTGCAGGAGGTACAGGACCTATCTGACGGGTCGTCGCTCCACGTGACGGTCGCCAAGTGGGTGCTGCCCTCAGGGAGGTGGATAGGGAAAGAGGGGATTACGCCAGATGAGAAGGTGGAGGACAATCTGGAAACTGTAGATATTGATGAGCAACTGGATAAAGCGGTGGAGACGGTTTTAAATTAAATTTCTAATGTAGGGGCGAGACGTGGCTCGCCCGAGTTCTTGTATTTTATTTTTTGTGCTGTCCCGCCAGCACCGAGCGGCTCACTCTTTTTCGCGTACAAAAGAGTGAGATAGAAAAGTACGCCTCGTCTACTCGCTACAACTCCAGACACTCACTTTATATGTTGTATCCAATCTGGCTCCTCCCTCAATACGTTCGGGATATTCGCCAGAATTGGGACAACATCGCTATCGCTCTTTGAGTTCGTTTGGCAGTTGTACGCTCCTGGAGACGAGGATAGAGGGACTCGGAGGACTAACCCTTGACGGGTATGAGAAAATTGTCTTAGTTAAATACCTGGGAGGACATATAGTATGTTACACATCGACACACAAATCCCTGAGAATGTTCATTTCTTTCGTGTTCCATTTACAGAAGCACGGCAAATATATGGGAGATCTTTTGGATTTGAAATGCATAGGGATGGTCACAAATATATGATGGAAATGAGCGCTCTTGGTGTTTTGTTTGTTCTAAATACAGTGTCGTTGGCTGATTTTACTCCAGAAAAGATTCCTAGTGATTGGAGCGCGCTTAACACGGGATATACGAAAACATTAGAAATGTTGCATGACTATCCTAAGAGCGCGGGTGTTCTACTACATGTAGATGAAGACCAGGTTGTATGGGTACATGATCAAAACCAAACTCGAAGTTTGATGCAATTTGCATATGATTTCCCAGAAGGTAAGGTTTATCAAACTAGCTAAGTCTCTCAGCTCCTGTTCAGCCATCCCTACTTGACCCATCCGACCGTTAGGTCGAGTGAGGGAGTTATC
>CAYILS010000123.1:0-2353 GCA_964364325.1 uncultured Pseudomonadales bacterium | reverse complement strand
AGATTAGGAATTATGTTTCTATGATACTGGAGTACTATACCAAGGAGGTATCACTAGTTCCTCAACCGGAAAATATAGATCTTCGGCAGAAGTATTATTGATACGAAAAATATATTCCTGCTCGTCACCAATAATTACTTTGTAAAGTAGATGATCCAAACCCCAAGCAATGATCTTTTCATACTTTAATACTGGCTGGTGGAATACGTATTGTGAGATCTTGTTTAATTCAGTTGTGGCGTCGAAATCGTCATAGCGATGCTTGAGGGAAAGGAGCTCTTCGGACGATAAAGGTGTTTCGGTTTTTGGATAGAAAACGTTTGATATGTATTGCATCGCTTTATTTTACACGTTTTTTGATATATCTAGATCATTTGCGTTTTGATAGTTTGGGTTTCATGGGTGGCAGGGCGAGGGCCGTCAAATTGATCAGCTCTGCAAAAGCCTCTTTGTTTTCGATGATGTCGCCACCGATTAGCATGGCTGGTTTGGCACCGGGGTAAGGGAATCCTTCCCGGTAGTTACTGCCCACAAAGGCTTTGCCGACATCGGTGATTTTGACAAAGACTTGGTCGTCACAAATGAGGGCCACGACTCGCTCGTCGCAGTAGAGTGCATACTCGCCAAACATTTTGCGGGTACGAATCCTATTGCCCAGGCTCGTGAGCTGGTCAGCTAGGTAGATGATAGTATCGGCGGAGGTGGACATTACTCTAGCTCCACGGGAGATTTTTTAAGGCGTTTACGGGCAGCCGAGATCTTATCGGCGATGGGTAATCGCTCAGGCATGGTACCGCCCATTTCTTTGATGAACTGGCGTACCTTTTTACCTACTTCAAAGTGCGTCTGATTCGCTCGAGCCTCTCCCGTGATATGCTCACGCCGCAACTTGGCGTCTGCTTGGGTGGTGCGAAAGACATTGGCACCTAACTCTTCGCCTCCCATGTGGTCGAGAATGTGTTCGTTGGGTTTAAGTTTTTTCCTGGCGTGGATTTGCTTCGAGTCTAGCCCACCATACAACCCCATATAGCCATAATTCATAAAAGTACCGTAGTTTTTGACACCCGCAGTACTGGCTGCACCGGCCAGGTGTTTGCCGTGCGTGACCATCTCCCCGCGCAGATAAACTCGTTTTTGATCTTCTACCAGCTGGTCCTGTAATTCCTGCCTGCGAGTTTGGATGGCAAAGTAGGTTTGACCGAGGGCAATAATCTCTTTTGATGGATCGGCATTTTGCATAATCAAGTAACAAGCATATCTGGAGAGTGTCGTATTACTGATGTTCTTTGATGCATTTTTAGGCATTAAGATCGTTTCGGTGACGTCGACAAAATGATATTTGATTGATTGACCGCTCTTTTTACATGATTCTTTGGCTTTTTCGATCACGGTTTGAAAATTACGATAGTCTGAGTATCCTAGGATTTTGGCTAGCTCACGAGCACTCCAATATTCAGCGCTAAACTCATTTACCTTTTTGATTTGTTCGAAAATTTGGATAGGTTGGTCGTTCATAGTTCAAATATATACCCAAACTATAACCGAAGTCAAATGGTATCTCTTTTACTTTTTACTCATGTATTTGCGGGCGGCTTTAACGGCGATACTACCACCGGGTACTAGTATGCCGGCCGCGTCGGCGCCAATATCAAAGAGGAAGTCTTGGTCGAGTGCTTTGCCCAGATACTCGGTAAATACCCGGGAGCCGGAGGTGATGGTGCCCGTGACCCCGTCGAGCTCGAGGATACCCTCTTTGCCTTTAGATATCCATTTATATTTGAAAGCATAAATGGGACGATAGTAGAGCTCGATGGTAGAAACTTCTACGTGTTCTTCGAGGATTTTGTCGGCTTGGATACCTTTGATCATTTTGGAGAGTGAGTCGCGCATGATGGCCGAGACCCGGGCGCTGGGCGGAACAACTAGCGAATTTTTGGGGATCATTTTTTCTATTTGTCCGGTGACTATCGTATACGAGTAATTGGCGTAGTTACCGAGCTTTGGATCCGCTTTAGTGGTGAGCCCATCGACGTACACTTCGTCTACCTCTTCTTGGGTGCAGTGCTCCGTGACGGGGATGTGGATGTGACCGCTGGTCTGTGGGTAATCGGTCCCGTGCAAGGTGACACTTTTGACTTCGGGGCCACCGACCGGAACCTGGTAGCTAGCATTGCTGTCATAAACATACTTGGCCTTGGCCACTACATGCCAGAACGGGGTATAGCGGTGCTCGGTGTAGGTGAGCTCGTAGTCCTCGTCTTTGGGGCGGGAAAAGAAACCGGTGACCTGAGAGATGGCGCCAAAGGCATTGACCTTTTTGTCCCACGCCATCTGTTTGGCATTACTCTCGGAG
>CAYILS010000122.1:0-2387 GCA_964364325.1 uncultured Pseudomonadales bacterium | reverse complement strand
GTGGGATTTTTCTTTACTGCGCTCCCTGGGATTGATGCCCATACCAGGCTTATGCTGGGTAAATATATCGAATATAAAGTGACAGAAAAAGTCGCCCCAAAAGATGATCAAAAAATATTGTAGAATGGTCGTATGATCAAATGGCTCAAGTCCCTACATCTTTGGTGTAACAAGTACGAGTGGATCATTTTTTTACTTATTTTAGTCATGGTTTTGCGTTTGCCCAGCTTTGTCATGCCACACTACTATGGTGACGAAGAAATCTATTTCGTGATGGGAAGGGCGTGGAGTGAAGGAGTGCCCCTCTACAAGGCCATGTTTGACCATAAGCCACCTCTTATTTACATCATGGCAGGGATTGCCCCGACGATGCTGGCGTTTCGCGGTCTACTGGCCGGGGTGATGGTGGTACACACGATTCTGTTCTGGAATTTGGCTCAACTATTTTGGATGAAAACTAGGCCGGCTCTCATGTATATAAGTACCCTACTCTTTGTGGTGATCTCCACGCTCCCCACCTTTGAAGGGCTGACGGTAAATGCCGAACTCCTGATGATGATGCCTGTAACAGCCGCAGTATTGATCATGTGGAACGTGGCCGAGCGTAGTCGTGAGGGGCAGAGGAGTGCGTGGGATAAGTATCTGGTAGCTGGACTACTCGGGGGGATTGGGTGGCTGTTTAAGATACCGGTTGTGGCTGATATGGTAGCACTTGGCTTGTACTTTTTTGTCTTCAACAAAGCCAGTTTGCGAGAGGGAATAAGAGCCTTGTTCTCGTGGTCGTTTGTGAGTTATGTCGCGGCTTTTGTGGCACCCCTCCTCCTTACCTTTGCCTACTATTATCTCAAGGGTACAGGTCCCGACTATTTGGCGACCGTGCTCACGGTCAACTTGGGGTATGTGTCTTCGTGGTCGACGAGCACGTATGTCTTTAACCCATTTAGGAGCGGATTGTTTGTGCGAGCCTTGGTACTGGGGGTCTTTACCCTCTTTGTGTATGGACTGCGAAAGCGGATGGATAAGCGATTTGTACTCGTTGTGCTGTGGGCGACATTTGCCTTATTTGGAGCGCTCCTCTCTGCCAGACCATACCCGCACTACCTACAGCAGCTGGCGGCGCCAGTCTCGCTGCTCGTGCCCTTTATTTTTGTAGCCGAGAATTTGGTGACGTGGCTGGTCATTGCGTGCGTGGCTGGTGCAGCGACACTCGTCCAGGGACAGATTAAGTTTTGGGCTTACCCCACCATCAGTGTGTACAAAACCTACTTTGAGTATGCGACGCATCGAATAAGCTGGGATGAATACCTGGAGCGATTTGATAATGCTAGCCGCAACTATGATGTCGCCAAATATCTGAATGAACGCCTCGCTGAAAATGACCAAATATACGTTTGGGGAACCGATCCGACGATTTATAATCTCACGGGCAAGCTGCCGACTGGGGGCAAGTATATCGTGAGCTTCCATGTGCGCGACCTCAACAAATATGAATATACGATCGACAATCTCATGCAAAACATGCCGAAGTATATAGTGATTATGCCTAGTACCACCCCATTCCCTGAACTCACCACACTCATCGATCATCGCTATGTGCTGACGGAAACAATCCACGGTGTTGAGCTACATATCCGACGTTAGGCGAGCAATCATGATAAAAAACAGACAAATATTTAGTATTAGGGAAACTGCGGAAACGCTGGTGCCCGATAGTACTTCGCGCACAAGTTACGCGTGGGGATTTGGGCTAATTGTGCTGATGGTTGCCTTGACCACGTTATCGTTTAGCCGGTTCCCCCCCCAAATCCCTCTTTACTTTACCTTGCCATGGGGAGAGGCGAGATTGGCACCCAAACAGATGCTTTATTTGCTGCCAGGGATTACGTTTTTGTTTTTGATGTTGAATATTTTGATTGCTCGCTCAGTTAGACATCTATCTCCCTTGCTCCCCAGAGTCCTCTCTGTCTCGACTTTGGTGGTTGCTTCGATGATCTTGATTTCACTACTGGGAATTGCTCAATCACTGGTCCTATGATACCTCAGCTGGTGGTCCTACCATTTGTCTTTGCGTTTATCATCTCCCTGGCTATTACCTATATTACGATTCAGATTTATCGTGGACTAGGGTTGGTGGATACCTCAACAGCCAAACAGCACGCCAAGCATATCCACACTCGCCCAGTACCCAGGGGAGGCGGGATCCCGATCTTTTTGGCTATGACCTTTAGTGCGCTGATGTTGGGACAAATGGACGTGCAGATTGCCGGGATATTTGCGGGGGCGCTGATTATCACTTTAGCCGGAAGTTTGGATGATTTGATTGATGCGTCGCCGTATCTGAGGCTAGTCCTGGGAATAGGCGCGGCGGAGATAGTCGTAGCCACGGG
>CAYILS010000121.1:0-2520 GCA_964364325.1 uncultured Pseudomonadales bacterium | reverse complement strand
GTGTGAGAAGTGTCAGGGTGGGGGAGTCATCAAAATCGAGATGCAGTTCCTGCCTGACGTCTATGTAACTTGTGATGTGTGTGAGGGGAAGAGATACAACGAAGAAACACTCAGCATCAAATACAAGGGTATGACTATTTTTGATATTTTAAACATGACGCTCACGGACGGAGTCGATTTCTTCAAAAACTATCCCAAGATCCACCGCAAGCTCCAGTTACTGGTCGACGTGGGACTCGGATACCTCAAGATCGGCCAGCCGGCCCCCACACTATCGGGTGGGGAGGCTCAGCGCATCAAACTCGCCCACGAGCTAGGTAAAAGAGAGGGCAATAACGCACTCTATATCCTGGACGAGCCTACCACAGGGTTACACTTTGACGACATCAACAAGCTTATGGTCACACTCAAACGGTTAGTACAAAAGGGCAACACCGTGGTCGTGATCGAACATAACCTGGACGTCATCAAAAACTGCCAGTACCTGGTCGACCTCGGTCCCGAGGGTGGTGCCGAAGGCGGCAACCTCGTCTTCCAGGGTCCCACTCAGGATATCCTCACTGTCAAAAATAGCTACACCGCCAAGTATTTGAAAAAGTATCTTTAACCTATTGGTTTAACCTTGACAGTCATCCCGCAAGTCATCTCTATCCATGCAACTGGTATGCCGTTAGAAGATACTCGTCCTTCGCCATCAGGGTATATTGAATCTAACACGACTCCTACGTACTTTCGATTCGCAGTCGTATCAGCTACCCACAATATTCCATCTTGGGGTTGGAGATTTACATTCTTTTCCAAAGGAACTTCTCTAGTTCTACCCATTTCTCCTCCATGTGGTGCCATATGAGATAATTGTATCTTATGAGTCAACTCACCTGGCAGACAATCACCGATTTCCATGACGCCCCCGGTACATGTGGGGTGTACCAGTACTGGGCAGGGGGCACGCTCCTCTACATCGGCAAAGCCATTAATTTGAAGGCGAGACTCAGCAGTCACGCCCAAAATGCTAAGTTGGACGCCAAGGAAGCGGCGATCGTGGCAGGGGATACGATCAAATACACGCTCTGTGACACCGAGTTCAAAGCCCTCATGTTGGAGTCCGAGCTGATCAGAACACACAAACCACCCCATAACCGTGCCTGGAAAGACGACAAAACCTACCTCTACATCGTGATCGATATGTCCGACCCCTTTCCCCGTCCCTATTTTGGCCGTGCCCATGATCTCAAAGAAAATCCGCGCTTTACTTCTAACGAGCCCAAATTCAAAGTCTTTGGGCCATTTCCCAATTCACGGATTGCAGAGGAAGTGCTGCGAGCTATCCGTCGTCTGATCCCTTTTTGTATGGCCAAGCGCGTCACTTCTCATCCCTGTTTTTACTCACGCATCGGTCTGTGCGATCCTTGCCCTGCCAATATCTTCAAAATTGAAGATCTGGAGTTACAGCAAAAAACAAAGAGAGAGTACCGCAATCAAATCCGCCAGGTAGTAAAAATTCTCGAGGGCAATGTCGAACCGGTGATCAAAGATTTAACTCTTCAAATGAAAGAGTTTTCGGCCAAGCAGGATTTTGAATCAGCGCTTACTATTCGCAGAGGTATAGAGCGCTTCACTCGCTTTATCACCACCCATAGTTTTACCGATCGCCATTTCTCCTACAACAACTCCACTGCTAAACTCGCATCACTTCAAGAAGTGCTCGCCCCATACTTAGGGGATTCTCCTCTAAGTCGCATCGAGTGTTACGACGCCAGTAATTCAGCTATGCAGGACGCCACCGTCTCAATGACAGTTATGACGGACGGCTTGCTCGACAATGGGCAGTACCGTCGGTTTAAAATCAAAAATCCTCGCGCAGTCTCTGACTTCGACCGACTAGATGAAGCTCTCACTCGCAGGCTCAAAAATACTGCTTGGCCTCGTCCCGACTTGATCGTGATCGACGGGGGAATACCTCAGCTACGCCGTCTCCAGATGATTTTCGACAAACAAGATTATCCACCCAATTACCTTGGTTTAGCCAAACATCCCGATCGCCTCATCCTTTCGGGAGACTCCCGAAAGGCATCAAAATACATCACGATAAAACTCTCCTCTGATCACCCCGGGCTCCAACTTCTTTCTCAGCTCAGAGACGAAGCCCACCGTTTCGCCAATGCCTATCGCAAAATATTAGAAAGAAAGCGAACCAAGCTTACCTGAGCTATAATTAACCGGTTGCGTCTGTCGTTCAACGGATAGGACTACAGTCTTCGGAACTGTTAATGGGGGTTCGACTCCCTCCAGACGCACATCATGTTCAAATCGCACATCAGGCGAGATAGCGCCTGAGAAATGCCTCCAGACACGAAGTAGTCTGGGAGACCCTCCAGACGCACACAATCACCTACATATCCCATACGGGTACCCCCACCTTGACGACTGCGCTACACTAGTACCATGCAAGATTTCATGAATCATCTCATTGAAAAAGCTGTTGCCAACTCTGTTTCCCTCAAAGTCGCCAAACTCCAG
>CAYILS010000120.1:0-2546 GCA_964364325.1 uncultured Pseudomonadales bacterium | reverse complement strand
GTCGTCGCTTTGCCTATAGATATGGTCGAGCTCGACAAAGGTGAGGGGGGTGCGCGAAATGACGTCGGCGCTAAAGAAAAAGGCGGAGTCGTAGCGGGAGCGGAAAATCTCAGCATCGTCGCGGGTCACGACTGGGGGGAGCTGGTAGAGGTCGCCAAACATGATGACCCGTTTGCCCCCAAAGGGCGCCATAGTTCCACACACCCGGCGCATAAAGGCGTCGACACAGTCGAGCAGGTCGGCGCGCACCATGGAGATCTCGTCGATCACGATGGCATCCAAGTTTTTGTACATTTCAGGCTTTTTGGCTTTGGCGCCTTTGGCCCAAGCTTTTTCTAGCGTGACATCGGGCTTGAACTGGAAGAAGCTGTGGATGGTAGCACCGCCAATATTGACCGCGGCTACGCCCGTAGGTGCGAGGATGACGATATTTTTGCGCGTGTTTTTTTTGAAGTATTGGAGCAGCGTCGATTTGCCTGTGCCAGCCCGGCCGGTGATGAAGACACAGCCATCCCCGTTTTCCATGATATCCAGTGCACGCACAAACTGTGGATTGAGATCAATTTCGGTCATCACCTGAGTATGGGGCGAAGAATGAACGAAGTCAATTGCGACCAAACCTATTTAGCATCCTCCCCTGCCCACGTCCACTAGGCATGGGAGACTCAGTCTGGCCCTGATAGATTTGGCGGAAATAGCCGCGGCGGGTGAGGAAGTCGTCGATACGGAGCGAGCTAAGGGCATAACTGCCCAGTACGAGTCCGACGATGATCGAGAGGACAATATAGCCAAAGTTCTTACGATAGGAAAAGTCGTAGCGGCGCAGGAGGAGATACCCACCCAGCAAGCCGACCAGCGCAAAGACGGGGACGTACCAAGGCAAGTTGTTGAGAATAAAATCGAGTTTGCGGGCGGCACCAATGCCTGGGTGGGTGAGGCGGAAACGTAGGAGATGGATGGCAAGGAGTGAAAGAGCGGCGGAGATAGCGATGCCGATGGCGGATAGCGCGGCGCCGAGGGCAAAGTGCCAGCGCGGGCGCATGGTGAGTGCATCATGTTTGATTTGACTGATTATTTTGGCGGTTAGATTTTTTGACATAATTCCCTCATTTGTTGTTTGGCTCGATTAATACGGGCCGAGACAGTGCCCATGGGTAAACGGAGGATATCCATGATTTCTGCGTATGATTTGTCTTCGAGATAGTAGAGTGAGAGCGGAGCGCGATAGCGGAGAGGCAGGCCAGCGAGACACTTTTTGACATGATCTTTTTGTAGATCTTTGTCGATATTGTCGGTCGGACTCTGCTTGATAATCCGGTCGAGATAATCTTCCCAGGGCAAAGTAAAGCGAGATGAGCGTAGGGCTGAGATAGCGGTGTTGTGGGCGATCCGATAGATCCAGCTACTAAACTGGCGGCGGGGGTCGTAGCTGTTGATGTTTTTGTAGACTTTGATAAAGGTATCCTGGACGATATCTTCGTCGTCGTGACCTATGCCCAAGTAGTTGGCGTAGCGCAGGAGGGGCGACTGATAGCGATCTATGATTTGGGTGAGGGCTTTCATATCTCCTTTTTGGAGGCTAATGGCAAGACTCGTATCGGATGGTGGGGTGAGTCTTGCCATAGCCATATTGTACCTTTAACGGTTTCTCCCGTAACCTTGCCCCATGACATGATCTTTGGCAAACTCTTCAAATTTGACTTGGGAGTTGACGACTTCTTTGAGTCTCCAGGCCTTATTTTCCATGAGTTTGAGCCAACCTTGGTAGTCGTTTTTTTCAAAAACAACTTCCATGGCCTCGTGCCTCTCGGGCGAATAATTTGGACCCTGCACACTAGGGTTACCTCGGTAGGCAAAAGCGGGGGTGGCTATGGCCAAAACCGCGATACCTGTCAGACTAGCAAGAATTAATTTGTTCATATGCTGTCCTCCTTTCTACGTATAATACGCAGCAAGTGAAGGATTTGTTGCACGAACAGGATGATTTACTTGTAGCTACTTTTGACCTGATACAACAGGTAGAGTGAGAGGACGGTTATGAGTAGGTTGCCGACGTTGTAGTGGCCCAGCGATGAGACGATGGAGAGGAGCTGAGAATAGTACATGAGTCTCCAGCCATGGCCAGCGCGAGCAAAGAGTGGCTTGATCGACATACCGGCTAGGATGATTTGTACTAAACCAACTCCCCAAATCAACCAGTACATACCGGTACGGGCACCCGCGACCCAAGCAAAGGGAGTGATGAGCGCGCCTAACCCAAAGACGGCGAGGATGGCAGGGAGACCGAGAACGACAGCCAGGATAGCAAAGAAGGGAGCTAACTGGATGAGCAAGTCTTTAATATTTTTGGGGAGGATTGGAGCCTTTTTGACTAGGTACTCTGATAATATTTTGTCTAGAGAATCGGTATATTGCTTCATATAACTCCTTATTAACTAGTATTAGATCTATCATAAACTTATGTACAGAGATGTCTAGGGGTGGTAGAGACGGTGTTAGTGCAAAGTGATAATGTCCTCTTTCGGCAAAGTAGAAATGTCCGCTTT
>CAYILS010000119.1:0-2597 GCA_964364325.1 uncultured Pseudomonadales bacterium | reverse complement strand
AAGCAACGCTTGAACTCAATTAACCCCGCGACCGTGAGGTCGCGTGTGATTTAGAGTCTAAATTGCCATGTTTAAATAACTTTCCATGTTCCAAAATTCTCGGCGTGACATAGTCTGTAAGAATATTCTCGCCTTCCCCCATTTCAATTGTTTTTGGAATACCTTCACTTGGTTTGTCTGGGTGTGGCATAAATTTTTACTACTTTTGTCTTCATTATATTTATACATAGAATGTAGCGTCCGATGAGTCGATGAGCTACTTATCTGTTGGCGGTAACGGACTATGTTAGAACCTATTTTACAGTGAATTTAAGAATTTATCGACATCTTCAATAAATTTTAAATCAAATAATTTTGCTACTTTTTCTGGTATGTAGGGTTCACCATAGAAGTCGCTATTTGATACTTTATAGAAACCAAAGAAGGGAATGTTAAATACTGCACAAGCTTGAGCGATTGAGTAGGACTCCATATCTCCTGCCCAAACTTGATTTGGATTATTGCCTGGAATATGTGTAATCGCAACATTTTCCATAAACGCTTTATCAAAAAACCACATATTTCCACCACCAACATAACTCGAAATAGGTGGATTTTCCCGCTTATTAAAATACCCTATAAATTTATCGCTCAGAGTTTGATTTACGTCTATAAAGTACGGATGGGAGCCTAAGTTTTCATTGTTTACCTGATATGGCAATTCGCCGAATACAGACTTCCATTTTGATGCGTCTGAGGTTGGGTTATTGTCCTGACGTGAACGAGTTATCCATGATCCACTATGAAACAATCCAAGTGGCGATAGCAAGTCACCAGTATGAATGCCTTGGGAGTTTCCACCTACACAACCTATTTTGAAAACGTAGTCAGGACTTAATGATTGAAGAGCTAGAGATGTAGATATTGCTGCGTTTGTGTCACCTACGTAGGTTTGTAAGACATTTAAGTCAAATCCTATTGTATTTTCTGCACTCCACATTGGGTAGTAGTCTTTTACTTTACTTATACTTTTGCAACGAAAATATGTGAGTAAATCTCTTAATTCAGTCTCCATGGCTCCGATAATTAGGATTTTAGCTCTTTTCATTTGGTTATTTTATCAGGTTCGAATCTAAGTTTTAACTTTTAGATTGAGACTAGACAAATTTTTGCTAATCATGGTTTATGTATAATCATATCTGGTATACGATAGTCAGAGTGAAGCCGGAGATAATAATGATGGTGAATAATGATGAGAACGTTAGCTTGAAGATAAATCCGAGCATATCGATCTTGGGCTTATCTCATATCAATGTCGTAGTTGATGACATAGAACTTGCAACAGAGTTTTATTCGAGAACACTTGGGTTTACGCAAGCATATAATAAAGATGGAATTATGGATTACAGTGTTACATCAACTCAATTTGCTGTAGATGCAGGGTTTCTCGATGGCAATGTCCAACTGCAAGTACGCTTTCTTAATCACCCCACGGCTGGCATATATCTTGAATTAATGCAGTATCATAACCCGAAGGGTTCACAAAAAATTACCTTCTATAAAACAAATGATCTAGGAGGAGTAAGACATGTTGCTTTGGAAGTTGCTAATGTAAATGAGATGTTTAACTTCTTAAAGCAACAACCAGACGTAAAGATGATTAACGAATCCGTAAATTATGGTCCTCCAAAGTACTTACCAAGTGATTTTAAACTAGCATTCTTTTATTGGTTAGATCCATGGGGTGTGCAATGGGAAATGGAAGAAGGGAGGCCAATAGGTACGATCAAGGGTATTATTGGGTAATTGGCAACATTGTTAGGTCAAAGTCTGATACTTGAAAAAAGTTGCACCGGATCTTTAGGCGAGCAACCCCCCCCGAAAGAAGATGTTTTTGGTGAATGGTTGGCGGTAACGGACTATGTTAGAACCTATTATTCTACATCCGCTGTTTTAACTTCTCCCGCACGCTTATAGTACGCAATAATTACACCACTAGGAGTAATTAGGGACTTAAAAAGTTTAAACGAAGCAGGAATTGTACCTTTTTCAAATAGCCGTTTTCCCGTCCCGAGAGTAATAGGAAATATTTTTAGCCAAAATTCATCTACTAAATCATATTTCATTAATGTCTGAAGGAGATCTGTACTGCCATACACTTGCAAGTCCGGACCACTTGAGTTCTTTAGCGCTATTAACTCTTTAATATTCTTTACTACGACAGTGTTCTCCCATGTTGGGTTTTTTAATGTTTTGGATACAACATATTTGGTAATAGTGTTTACTTGAGGCCATGGATCAGTATGATCTGGCCAATAGCCTGCAAAAATATCATATGTCTTGTGTCCAAGAAGTAGTGCTTCCGTTTTTCCCATTTGTATTTCCATTTCTTTCCCGCTAACTTCGTCAAAATGCGGACCCATCCAGCCGCCATACTTAAAACCTTCAGCCATATCTTCTTTGGAGCCACCAGGAGCCTGCATAACTCCATCAATCGTTATAAACTCAACTGCAATAATTTTACTCATAAGTAAATTTTATCAGGTTCGAACGAAGGTTTGTGCTTTCAGCCATCCCTACTTGACCCATCCGACCGTTAGGTCGAGTGAGGGAGTTAT
>CAYILS010000118.1:0-2642 GCA_964364325.1 uncultured Pseudomonadales bacterium | reverse complement strand
AAAGTTCTTAAACCAACCCAGCCGACGGTATACCAAACTCAGGGATTGACAATCGGAGTCCGTTTATATGGCGCGCCATCTGTGCCACTGTCCATCTAAAATGAGATTAGACTGTATTTTATGTATGATCGAAAATCAATTAGCGCTCCATACCAAGTTTTTTCTTTTATATGGACAATCAAGTACATCCTCTGCAAAAAGCCATAGCCATTTACACTCTCAATCTACAGGTGTCGAAAAGGTCTTGAAAAGCCGTAACCGTTCAATATAACCAATCTGTTCTCAGTATACTAAAAAAAATTTCGACCGAAAAGAATCAAAGGTTCACAGAACCAAAGATTCCATCAACAAAAGGCGAAAGATTCTAAGAATTTAACTTGCGGTGACGGAACAGCATCTGGCTGTCGAGACTCCACTCGTTCGTGGGATCCGCCCAGTAGGTGTTCAACCGCAGGCCGTCGTCGTCGCGCGCCAGCTCGAAGACGTCGGGATCGCCACCGGAGTCCGTAATTTGCTCCATGGCGACATATTTCCACTCATAGAGTCCCAGGTTAGGATTTTGCATCAGGTATTCTGGAGCAACCGCAGGTGGACAGAGTTCTAGACCAAGTTCACTAGCCTTTTGATAAAGCTCAGTAGTGGTAGGATAGTTTGTAAACCCAAGATCACCCACTTTTAAACTAATTAAATCAATCTGTTCAGAAGATTGTAGGGTAGTAAAATCAGGGCTTTTGAGTAGTTGATTGGCGTAATCACTGGCATAAATACCTTTTTGTTTCAACATATCTCCATATTCTCTCCCAGTTTTTCCAGTCACAGTAACAGCTTCTCGACTTATTTTGCCTTCAGGAAATGAAGCGTAAACATGTTCAATATGGTCGGGTAGCCAATTAAAGAAATTTGGGAATGGCTTCCCAATATAGGCTTTTGTTTCGTTAGTAACCTGTTCCTGGGTTTGAGCTATTTCATCTGGCCTACATTTAATCCCCTCAATTAATTGAACGATCTTAGCAATATCTTCACGCGGGGTATTTAAGGTAATCGGCATCTCTCCTGCTTTGAGAATAAATATTCCAGCATCTAGATCAACGTCTCGGAAGGATACCTCTCCATTTTCGGTTAAGACGTGATAGTCATTAACTTTTATTTCTTCCAATTCACTCGAGGCGATCTTGGTAAAATCACGTAAGTTTCCTACATCAGTGGTTGTAGTACGAAGTTGTTTTAGAGCGTCAATCACATCCTTGTAATACGGATCACTTGTTGAGAGATATTCATCATCTTGTTTTTTCATCTGCTCAATAGTTTTTGTTTTAAGGTTGTACTCGATAGTGATAATCGGAGTATCACCTTCAAGTTTTTGTGTTTTCTCATTAATTTTAGGCACGTTTCGGAAAGAGAGAATTTCAATATCGCCGCGCTTTATTTGATTGATATATGAATCACTAGTACCTACACAATGTCGCATATACTCAGATTCAGCCTCAAGGTGAGGCATATTAAGAAGTCTCGCAACATAGTAATTACCCGAATTCGTGGCAAAGAGATTTTCATAGGGGTTACCTGTTTTGTCACCTATTTCTGCACGACGCCTACGAGCCTCGGCAATTTTCTGCAACGTCTTTACTTGATGTACTTCGAGTAAGTGGTCGAGTGATCCTTTGTCTGTGTTGATAAACTTAGGACTTTCTATGATTGCGTCATAGAAGGTGTTTATGTCTACAGTCGCTCCCTCTTCTGCTTTCTGAAAATGACGGGCTAATTTTAGCTTCAAGATGGCTTGCTGACGTTCTCCAAACTCTACATTTTCTTGAGAAGCTAGTTTTTGGCTTAGAGATTGAAAGGCACTTGTGATTGATTGTTCTTTCGTCTGGCGGAACTCAGAAGGAATAGTATCAAGTGTTTTTTGATATTCAAGCTTCATTTTTTCAAGATGTCCTTGGTTATCAAATAGATGTCTCACCATGTCTTTTAAGTTATCCTTTTTATCTTTATGCTTGCTGGGTTGCTCGACTAAAGCCTTTTCATAAAAGCCAACTTGAGTATCCAACATTTCATCGGTACGTACCTGCTCAAAACCATAGCGTTCAAGAATGCGGTTGAGACGACCATTCCATCCATGAAAACTTAACTTTTTATAGCCATGTTTTTGTGCATATTCGATAAAATCAGGTATTTCTTTAAGTAAATTTCTGCCAGTTTGCTTGGTGGTGCCGAGGTATTTAATGTATGCCTCTTGAGGGACAAAATCTTCACATGCGATATAGCCAGTTACCTCACCCTCAGTGTCGGTAATGAGTCGATTGAGCGGATGACCACTCTCTAGAGTGTCAATAATGTCTGGTATTGCCATTGACCTGACTTCTTCGTTCACTTCTTCAATGCTCATGGTAATTGAGCGAACAGCTTCCTTTTGAGGTTCAGACAGAATAATTTTCTCATGTGCTTTTTCAGGCATATAAAGCGTCGTTGTCTCCATAGAATTTATTTGTATAGCATCGGCATTTGACTCGCTCATAGCCTTCATTTTAGGACAATCCAGAACAATATTCCACTGCAAGGCTTAGGAATATGTTGAGAATAACTTTTAGGGGTCTTACCCCTCATTTCGCAAGGGTTTCCGCTTCGCTCCAATAAACTGC
>CAYILS010000117.1:0-2729 GCA_964364325.1 uncultured Pseudomonadales bacterium | reverse complement strand
CACATCCACTCCCCAGCCCACTCCCACCCCGACACCAGTTAAGCCCAGCCCGACCCCAAAACCGAGCCCCTCTCCCTCGCCTAGCTCACAGGGAGAAGTCGCTGGGGTGAGCGACACTCAGGTCGATCTTTCTGGCTTCGGCGTACTTGCCTCGCCGAATCCGCCAACTGGCGGAGAAGGCGGGTCTCCCACAAAACCAACGCTCAATCGCACTCGTGTCAAAACTGCGCTCCTGCTCGGCACTGGGTTGATTATCATCTCAATTTCCGGATATTTTGGTTACCGCAAGTACAAGTCGTTATATAATCAGGAGGAATGACAAAATACATTTTTTGGGTTCTCACCGTAGCCTGGGCAGTCCTCATCTGGCGTCTCACGACCACTACTCAAATTGTGGTGACAGAAGAGTATTGGCTCCAAAATATTCTTATGATGGGTGCTCACTTTACCTTTTTTGGCATCCAAGCTGTATTATTTTTCGTTGCTCTTCCCACTAACATCTCTCTCCTATCTCCTAGTATCTTTTCCATCGTACTTTCTAGCACCTATGGTCTGCTTATCGAGCTAGTCCAGCGCGCTGTACCTGGTCGCTCGGCCGACCCCCTCGATTGGCTCCTCGACACCCTGGGTGCCATTGCTTTCTTATTCATCCTGAAGAAGTTACAATCAAGAGTATGAAAATACTAGTTACCGGTGGAGCAGGGTATATTGGCGCCATTACCGCCAAACACTTAGAATCTCAGGGATATGAGGTCTTGGTCTACGACCACTTTGCCTCTCACAGGGTAGAAAAATTAGGGACGACACCGTATGTCAAAGGCGGTATCCTCGATCAGCGCGCACTAACTAAAGCCCTCACCAGTTTCCACCCGGACGTCGTCATGCACTTTGCTGCCTACATCCAAATGGGGGAGAGTGTCGAGAACCCCCGCAAGTATTACGACAACAACTTTATTGGTACTCTCAGTTTGATTGAAACCATGATCAAAGTCGGCTGCCACAAACTGGTATTTGCGAGCACCGCCGGAGTTTATAGTAATCCCGTGATTATCCCCATCCCTGAAGACCACAAAAAAGAACCAGAAAATCCCTACGGTGAAACCAAATTGGCGACGGAGCGCCTGCTTAAATGGTACGACAAAGCCTACGGGTTCAAGTCCATCTCGATTCGCTTCTTCAATGCCGCCGGTGCAACCGAAGAGCTAGGGGAGGACCACCACGACGAGTCCCACATTATCCCCAATATTATCAACGCCCAGTTGAGTGGCAAAGAATTTACCCTCTTTGGCAACGACTATCCCACTCCTGATGGTACCTGTGTCCGCGACTATATCCATGTCCTAGACCTCGCCGAGGCATTCCGCCTCGCTGCCGAAAAGCTCATGACACCGGAAGCGGTCACTACCGCCTACAATGCGGGTACCGGCATGGGTTACTCCAACAAGCAAATCATCGAAATGGTCGAGCGCGTATCAGGCCAGCCAGTAGCCGTGAAATACGAGCCCCGTCGCCCCGGTGACGCCAACGAGCTCGTCGCCGATGTCTCCCGCATCAAGTCCGAGTTCGCCTGGTCCCCAACTCACTCCGACCTCGAATCCATCATCAAATCCGCCTACGCTTGGCACAAAGGGGAAAACAAAGTATGACAAAAGATGCTCCAACTCCTAATGATAGAAAAAATTTACTCCAACAAATATTTACAAAAAAAGGCCCTATTGAGAGCATAGGTAAACCCATCGAAATTCCAGTCCCAACCACAGCTCCGGTACCCGAGACCACGTTTAATCCTCTCAATATGCCCAAAGAAAAGGCTCAAACTCCTATCGAAGTCCCAACCACAGCTCCGGTAACAGAGGAAGTACTAGAGAAGGTAGAAAATCCGGTTGAAGAAGAACCTGAAATTGTCCCGACAAAATCGGTTACTCGAAAAAACGCAATAAGCATCATCACGGAAAAACTTCCCGGACGAGAGAATTACTTTTACCAAAGCGATAGTTTTGAGTTTAGCTTGCAAGATTTGCGCGCCATTAATCCACTTGTCAACTTGGGTGACATGGTTGAGGTACTCTCAAACATCGAAGACACCAACTTGCCTGTTAATGGTCTCGTCATGGGTATAATAGGCAACGCAATTATCGAAAGAATTCGTGCTAACCAACAAACAAATCCGACTCTGACCCTCCACTTATCAGATATGCTCTCGAGAGAATTTTGGATGGGTATAGACAGTGAGAACGAGGAAATCCCACCAGAATTAGAGCCAGCTCTCAATTTTGGAGCGTTTGTAAAAAATAAGTTGCAATCTGGCCAAGAAATCCTCGCTATCGAATCCCAGAGCAGTCTCGGAGGATGGAATACTGACCTCCTTTTTACAGCGCTGTCTAGTCTGCATAATCGAATTGTTGCGAGTTGTAGAAATGAGGGCACCGAAACAGAAGAGCTAAGCCAATTTAATAAGGAACTGGACAAACACCGAAGAACTACTACTTCACTTGATCCAGACTCAAGCACTTTACTACAAAACATCAAATACTTACTTCAGGGGCACAAGTGATAGCTATTCGACTCCGAGAGCATGTATTTTTTGAATACCCTCTCCACTTTTAGCCCAGACTGTAGCGGTAGTAGGGTCAGTTAGTGGAAGTTCCCATGCCGAATCAAGCAGCTCATCACCTAGAGATTGTCAAGCCCCCCGTTTGTGAAGACAATGTTCTGGGAAGTGGAGGGTG
>CAYILS010000116.1:0-2752 GCA_964364325.1 uncultured Pseudomonadales bacterium | reverse complement strand
AGAGTATGCTCACCATAATTATTTCCAAGTGTTACCAATGTACCCTGCCAGTACGGGTAGTAGCCGAGTCAGTTAGAATGATCGAGCCAACCGCCAAAGAAAAACAAATTACCTTGGCTGTCAATGTCCCCAAGCTAATCATTCGCGCAGACGGCGCCAGTTTGGGTAGAGCGATCATTACGATCATCGACAATGCGATCAAGTATAGTAGCCCCAAAAGCCGAGTCGAGATTAGTACAAAAACCTACTCTCGGACAGTTACCCTCAAAATCCGTGATTACGGTGTTGGCATTAAAGCAAGTGAGCTACCAAAAGTTTTTGACCGTTTTTACCGTGCCGAGCGGGCGCGACACACCAATGGATATGGCCTTGGCTTATCAATAGCTAAAAAAATACTCGAAGCACACGGAGGTGTAATAAAAATTGCCAGTAAAGTAGGAAGTGGCACAACCACTCGTATCTCTCTCCCCTACTTGCCACCCAAAACTAACATATAGAGGGTGCCTAGTGCCGCAGCAGCCATACCCAGGAATGTCAGCCAGATGAACGTGCGGGAGAGTATATTACTTTGATATTTGCCCATGATTTTTTTGTCGCTACTAATTTTAGCGATCAGATAAATGAGTGGTACTGAGACAAAGCCGTTGAGCACCGCAGAATAGACGAGAGCCTTCATTGGGTCGATGCCGATGTAATTGATCAGTAATCCGACAAGCGTAGCAATGGTGATAGCACCGTAAAACCCGTGAGCCTGTTTGAACTTTAAGTTTAGCCCGTCCTTGAAATTGAAGGCTTCCGCGATGGCATAGGCAGCTGACCCAGCCATGATCGGGACACCGAGCAGCCCTAGTCCGATGATACCGGTGGTAAAGAGTAGTTTGGCAAGATATCCGGCGTTGGGGAAGGTACTGACGAGTGGCTCTAGTGCTTTAGCGGCGTCAGCTGCGGTTTTGATATCGGTCACGCCGTGACTGTGTAAGACAGTTGCTGCCACGATAATGATAGCCCAGCTACCAAACTGAGAAAAAATCATCCCCATGACGGTGTCAAAACGCATATTTTTGATGAAGCGAACGGAAATCTTTGGTATCCCGTGCTTTATTAATTTTTGCTCTCTTTCCTCCTCTACTTCTTCTGAGGCCTGCCAAAAAAACATGAAGGGAGAAATGGTGGTGCCTAGTACTCCGGTAGCGATGAAGAAAAAGGCAAAGTTGAATTCGATGTGAGGGATAAAGGTCGAGGCTAAAATGGTTGACCACGGTGCATTGATAATGAGGAGAGTGAGCGGATAAGCTAGGAGGGTGAGGGCAAGGTATTTGAGGATTTTGGAGTACGAGCGGTACGAGGTAAAAATCTCGAGAATCAGAATCGATATGGTTATCCCAATTGCTAGTGGGGTAAAGTCAAAGGGGGTGACCAGCTGGAGTGAGGAGGCCATGACACCGATGTCCGCGCCGATATTAATCGTATTGGCGAGCAGGACGATAATGACCATGAAGTAAAGGACTTTGCGGCTAAAGTGTTTGCGTACAGCATATGAGAGACCATGTCCCGTTACTGCACCTATTCTCCCGCATGCTTCCTGGACAGCCACGAGAAATGGCAGGATGTAGAGGGAGCTCCAGAGCTGACCAAAACCAAACTGGGCCCCGGTCTGACTGTAGGTGGCAATGCCGGAGGGGTCGTCCCCCGAGGCACCGGTAATAATGCCAGGACCAAGGCTTTTGAAAAATTTCTGCACCTTTTGCTTGAAGCTCATGTCCCCCATTGTGACGGAAAAAGTTTAAAATTACTACGTATGAAGATACTATCCAAACTGGGCTCAACCATTGAAGTACGACAAAGTTGGGGTGCCAAAAGTCTCTATATCAACGGGTGCCCCCAATCTCAGGGTGCATATCGGCGAGATTGGAAAACTATTTTATCTAAGGCTGGTGTTGATCAACTGCCAAAATTGGGCAGTGCGCTGGTGCTTGGGTTGGGTGGTGGTGATCTAGCAAAAATATTGGAAAAAAGGTGGCCAAACTGGTTCATCACCTTCGTTGAGCTAGAGAGTGAAGTGGTCCTGGTAGCGGAGAAATATTTTGGGGTAGGCAACACAGTGGGTAGAAAGATTGTGGTGGCGGATGCAGAGAAATATATGACCAAAAATATTACGAAATACAATTTAGTGATAGTTGACCTGTATAGTGGCGATGATGTGCCAAAATTTGTGGCGGGAGACAAGTTTTTGAGACAGGTTGCGTTAGCATTAACACCACACGGAAAGGCAATTTTCAATTATGCTTCGCATAGCTTTCGCGAAAATGATTTTGCCGAGTTTGAGAAGAAACTGCATAAATATTTCTCGCAAGTAGAGAAGCTAAAAAGTTGGGGGCACACCTACTACCTAACTATGAATTAGCATGTTTCATTATTACTTGTAGAATCTCAGGGAAGGTATTGTTGAGCGGATTTTGGTCGATCATGAAATGACCACGGCCCGTGAGCTCATGATATTCTGTCATTAATTTTTGATGAATGCATTTCGTTTCATCTTTCGGGATGTAGGGATCGTCGGTCGAAATAAATTGAGCTATCCACTTTGCGTTCTTCTTGATTTTGGCCCATTGCCAGTGTGTGTCGTAGTAGCCACTCTCCTTCTCAGACCCCTCCCCCATATCAGTGTAGTTCGTGCCGATAATGATTGCACCCAAGTGTACGAGTCGCATACATTTTGCACTCTCACGTATATTGCTTGGCGTACACAAGC
>CAYILS010000115.1:0-2755 GCA_964364325.1 uncultured Pseudomonadales bacterium | reverse complement strand
CGCAAACTTTTCACCTCAGCACCAGTGAGCATCACTCCCGCCACGTACGTGTCAGTGATACTGTACTCACTTTTCGCCCATTTATTTACGATCATACGCATATTCTACCGCAGGTTTAGGATAAACCTTGATAATAGGAAGAAATTTGCCTATCTTTTTTGAAAACCATTGCGCAAATCTTGGGCGAGCAGGTCCACGCCGTAGGCGGGGTCGCCCATATGCTCACGAGGAAAAACGCCGCTGGGCGTTTATTCCGTGTTTTACAAAAAACGGTAGACAGGTTTCGTACAACCTTACAACCCAAACTCTTTCACTGTATTATCAATGAGCACATACCCATTATCATCCACCACCACCAAATCACTCGCCCCCGCAAATTCGCTACTGGTATACTGCGCTCGATATTTTCCATCATCACCAAATACCACCACTCTCCCCGCTCCACTCTCTAATACATAAATCAAGCTCTCAGTGGCCCATACCGCCCTCGGCTCACTCAATCTCTTCCCAGTATCCTTTGAGGGGAATCCGTCCATGCTAAAGTTCACCGGTGCCCCGCGGCTATAGCGCTCTAGCTTGCCGGTTGAGGTCAGGAGCCAGATATCTCCCACCACCTTCATGTCTACCACGTTAGAGAGATCTGGCGCAATCCCGACCGCAAACCAGCGCCTGCGACCACCAAAAGTATCTCCAAGCGTTGGATACTTCCAAATCTCCCCTTGGTCTTTGTCCAAAATATAGACGTTCCCCGCAAACAACTCTATCCTCTCGGGCTCTTTCCAAAACTCGTCGGCCTCGATCGCTTTTTTGCTTTCGTCTTTCTTCCAGAAAAACTCGAGGACGGAGGTCTGCGAAAGTCCATATACTTTTGTATCACTCACTGTCATATCTACCACCCTATCTGCATTGGGTATCTCCAGAATCTGGCGTGATCTATCCGTCAGATTCATCGCCACAATGCGCGCAGCTGAGGTGTCGGCAAAAATCAAATTCCCCTTCCCATCACTCTTCATTTTGTCCGCCTGGAGCCCATCAGCCAAGATCGCAAGCTCTACTACCGTACTCAGCTTAATCTCGTTTTTCTTAAAGGCTTTTTCTTCGGTGGTATCAATCACGCCCAGTAGTTTGGTTGCCCGCTCTCGATAAGTCTCGCGGATATCGCTACTCAGATAGCTCTCTACCTCTCCCCGTGCTTGGGAAATCAGCGACCTAGTCAGCTCAGGGTTGAGCTCGCTGGCCCCCAGCGACTCATCGATCTTGGCACTCACACTCAGGTTAAGAGTAGCAAACTCAGTCTCAGCTCGCTGTGTGACCCTGCGCACCATCCCCACCCCAATCATCAAAATCAAGAGCCCCAAAATAGTCCCCCCTACCCACAGATTGAGTCTTCTAGGGGTTTCATCTCTCAGGTGAATGGTGGGTTGTCGATTCTTTATTTTTTGCCACCACCCCATCTTTGGGACAGCCTCTTGTGGCTCCTCAATCTGTCCCACCACAGCAGCTACGCCACTAGAGTCGCTCTGCTTATGCATGAGCGGAGCAAAAGCTTCTGCCGGACTCTCGTCCTCGATGAGGATTTGCTTGAGTTGAGCCGCTCCCACGCTCTGGACAAACTCGTGGGTACACAGGAGCACACTATCATCTGCCGCCACAGTCCCCACCATCGTCTCTCCCGCACCAAAATCGTTCTTAAGGCACGCCAACTGACCATCACGTGCGAGGTAACCCGCGACCGCTCCTTTGCCATACAACATGAGTGTCTCTCCCAAGAGCAAGCCAACTAGTACCTCTACCGATACATCTTCACTCAAATCTTCAAATACGCGCCCGATCAAATCATGTAACTTGCTCTCGTCGTCGCAAAACTTGCCGTTTTTCTCGACCTCTGCAATCATCGCTGTTCCCATGGTAGCGAGATCAACTAGGCTGTCGATGCTCTCGCACTCCAGTTTGAGCACCACCATAATCTCTCGGTGTTCATCGTAAGAAATCGTCTGAGCCTGAGACCACCGCTCTTGCGAGGCAGTACCTACCACATTAGCACTACTAAGCTTTACCATACCTACAGTATAAACACAGCCAGCAAAAACACCAGAACGGCAAAAATCAAGTGCAAAAATCCCAAAATTTGGATAATAAAGTCGTCCTTCATGGTGATTGCCTTGGTCATAGCCTTAATTTGTAGAGCCATGAGCCCGGCAAAAATCCCGTACACTCCCAGGAGTACAACCACTAACAATTTAACCAGAGTCAAGATGGTGAAGGTATCAAAAAATAGCAGCAGTTGGTCCATGTTATTTCACCCTTCCTTCAATTTTCTCTTGTTCTTCCTGATCAATCATTTGGCTAATGACTGTCCCCACTTTGTCTGGCTTGGGGATGTTTACAAAATCAAATTCTGGCACCTCTGCGGCTGTTTGGATAAAGATACTACCGTAGTTAAAGAGAGTCTGAAAACTGCCACTCGCATGAATGCTCACATCCTGGATCTCTTCAATTTTGGCGGTCGACACCTTTCTAAACAGCACATTCACAAAGTCGATATCGACGATTCGCTCATCGGTCAGCAAGTAAATATTAAAAAACCAACCCATTAGTTTTGCCATAACGTACCCACTGACAAACAGGTACCACATCACGACTAGGACAAACTGGTAATTGGTGGGTAACGCAGCAAATGGCGGGAAAAACGCAAACACCGAAGGGATCGTCAGCGCCAGTATCGCGATCAGAACCCAGGGGAGATTGGTGATGA
>CAYILS010000114.1:0-2795 GCA_964364325.1 uncultured Pseudomonadales bacterium | reverse complement strand
TTTTAGAGATGCCAGATTTTAAACCACCGTATGACGAAATGATTTTCCCTGGCAAGGCCGAGGATGAGAAAATCCTGTACGTGACGAGGGAATCGCCGATCATGCTGGGACTTAGACTGACGATTTTTAGTCTGGTGGTGGCGATCGTCATGGTGATCGGGACGATTTTGATTAGTGTGTCGGGGAAGTCCATGGGCTTTGATACTGGTTTAATGGTGATTATGATCTTGCTCCTGGGTGCCGTTGTCATGTTTGGGGGGATGTGGTGGATTTACCAGGTGTTTCAAAAGACCATGTTTATTATTACAACCAGGCGTCTGACTAAGTTTATCCATACCACTCCCTGGACTCGCTACCAGATGTCACTAGGGTTGGATAAAGTAGTGGACTCGGCTGCGTACACTAAGGGATACGGCCAATCTATCTTTGGGCTTGGTACGTTTGTCGCCAGATCATCAGCAGGGAATATCAAGAACTTCAAGATCGAAAATATCCACTTTGCCGAAGATTTACATAATTGGATGAACAAGCTGATGTTTGTATTTAATAAAGAACAAGAAAAATTGGACGCTTTCCGGCCGTTCACAGCCAAAAAGATGGGCGAGCGATACTAAAACGAAACAGTAGATGAGGGGTGTTAGAATTGGGATGCTATGAATGATCAGGTAGAGCAAGTTAAGAGCAAGGTAGATATCGTGGAGATTATTGGGGAGCGGGTGGTGCTGAAGAAAGCCGGTCGCCACTTCAAGGGACTTTGCCCCTTCCACTCAGAAAAGTCGCCGAGCTTTATAGTATCCGCCGAGCGCCAATCGTTTAAGTGCTTTGGGTGCCAAGAGGGGGGAGATGTCATCAGTTTCCTGCAGAAATATGATGGGATGTCGTTTTTGGAGTCACTAGAACTGCTGGCCAAGCGGGTGGGGATTACGCTTGAATCATATCGACCGACGTCGCAGGATGCGTACAAGAAAAAGCTGCTCGAGATCATGTCACTTTCTTCTGAATATTTTCACTTTCTCCTGACAAAACATAAGAGTGGTGAAGAGGCGATGGCATATCTGAAAAGTAGGGGGATTGGGAGTGAAGCGATTACCCAGTTTAACCTGGGATATGCGCCTAACCAGTGGCGGAGTGTGTCGGATTTCCTCGTCACGAAAAAGAAATACGCCCCAGAAGACCTAGAGGCAGTTGGGCTGGTGATCCGCAAAGACAGTACCAGTTTCTACGACAGGTTTCGTGGGCGCGTGATGTTCCCCCTCAAGGATCATAAGGGGGTAGTGGTTGGGTTTTCTGGTCGGACGCTGCTCAAGGACGAAAAAGAAGCCAAATACATTAACTCTCCAGAGACCATGCTCTACAGCAAGAGTCGCATGCTCTATGGTCTATGGGAAAACCGTGAATATATCCGGAAAGATAACGGAATCGTGCTGGTCGAAGGGGAGCTGGACGTGATCCCTTCCTGGCAGGCAGGCGTGAAGAATGTGGCCGCAATTAAGGGTAGCGCGTTCACCAGCGAGCAGGCCCAGCTAATGACGAGGTTTACTAAAAATGTAGTGATGTCGCTGGACTCAGATAGTGCCGGACAGGAGGCCATCAAAAGAGCGGTGACAATAGCCGAAACTATGGATTTGAGTATACGAGTTGTACAGATTACGGGAGGCAAAGATCCGGGCGACGCCGCCACTGCCAACCCACGAGCATGGAGAGAAATGGTCAAAAAGAGCGTCCTCTACTGGGACTTTTTGATTGATAGCGCGATGGCCAGACACGACCCAACCACAGGTGGGGGAGTCAAAGATATCTCGGTGGAGGTGGTGCCAGCGCTCGCCCAGATTACCAACTCGGTCATGCGGGCACACTATGTGACCAGCCTGGCCAAAAAGCTCTCGATACCGGAAGAGAGTATTTATAGTGAAATCGACCGTGCTAACAAGAAAAAGGAACTTAATATCCTCAAGCAAACGGTTAGTTCTATTGAGAAAGGCCAAGTCAATCGCAGAGACGAACTTGAGGAATATATGCTTTCGTTGTTACTCCAGTTTTACGAAACAATTAAGCAGTTATTGCCTAAACTTGATCTTGCTTGGATTGGATCCCTGGGTATCGCGAAAATCCTCGATAAGCTACATATTTGGGACAAAGATAAAGCTTTTGTTATTGCCACCTTGTCCAAGTCGTTACCTGCAGAACTCCAGCCATTGCTAGATACGGCATATCTTCGCGATCTGACAAGAATTGAGGATCCAGCGAAAGAATGGGAGAAAACACTCAAGGAGATCCACGGCCTCTACGTCAGAGGGGAGCTTAAAAAGCTCGCGAGTGAGATAGCCGAGGCGGAGAAGCGGGGCGAAGTCACCGAGGACCTGCAAGCACGATTTGCATCTCTTTCTCGGGGATTTGTGCCAGCATAAAGGTGTATCTACAAGGCGTGTCTGGTATAATGCACGCATGAGCGCAAAAACGAACCCCCCCACTAAGCCACTGAAGTCCGTCAAATCCACTAAGCCTACTAAAACTGTGAAAGCTGCCAAACCAACCAAAGCTCCTAAACCTGTACAAATTGTGAAGGACAAAAAGGGGAGAGCACTGGGCTCTGCTCCGGTTGTAACTAAGAAAGCTGACGTCATCCCCGAATCGGTATCTAACCCCGGCGAGATGAGTGATGGACGCAAGAAAAAGGTGCGTGAACTGATCCTCAAAGGGCTCTCTCGTGGCTACATCACTCAAGATGAGATTATGGATCTCTTCCCTGATGCAGAAAATCACGTGACCATGCTGGACGATCTTTACGATGAACT
>CAYILS010000113.1:0-2856 GCA_964364325.1 uncultured Pseudomonadales bacterium | reverse complement strand
ATCTAGTTGTCAAATCAGACTAATTTGAGGGGAAGTGCGTAACTCCTGTAATTAAATAACACTCTTAAAACCATTATTGAAACAATAAAGAAGAACGGAAAAAGTATCTTTTGACCTTGAACGATTGAGACTATTAAAAAAATGACTGTCGGAAAAATGTAGTTGGCTAGAGTAATAAGTCTCTTGTCAACGTTAAGGACTTGCAATTTTTTTACAGCGAGGTAGAACGAGATGGAAAAAGCAAACATCAGTAAACTAGCAACAACCCAAGACATATTTATTTATTTTACTCTTATTATCCGATCTGTGACATACAGCAAAGCCGGGGTGGTGAGAACGAGGGCGATGAGGGCAGAATAGATAGGGGCGAAAAGGCCGAATCGTGGAAAGAGAATAAAAGCCAATGATATTTCAATGACCGTAGTGACGAGCGTGAAGAGCGAGGTGAGCTCAGGACGGCCGCGAGAATCCAGCATGGTGCTCGCGAGTGGGCAGAGAACTAGGACGGCAAAGTACCAGACCATAACTTTTAGAACGGAGTCTACTATGCTAACTAGCTCGCTAGAATGCAGCCACCAAGATAGAAACGAATAACCAACAAGTTCGTATATCCCAATGCCCAATAGGGCGAGGAAAAATAGACCAAACTGGAGGCGGTAGTACAAGGGACGGATATTGTGCGTGCCGACGCGGGCAGAGGCTGGGTAGAGGGCGCTGGATACCTGGGTAACTGCCCCGGCCGCTTTTTGTACCAGACCCTGGGCGATGACATAACCAGAGAGGGAGAGGGGCGAAAGAGCGACGAGGAGATACTTGGCGTACTGCGCCTGCACTTGTCCCACCAGTGTCCCCGCTTGGTTTTTGAGGCCAAAGGCGATGAGTGGCTGGGCCACAACCAGTGATGGCTTGTAGCTCCAGGGACGGGGGAAGAACTTCAGCGAAAAATAAGCTAAGGCAAATAAAGTAAGGAGATAGCAGGCTAGCTGTACAGACAAAATAATCGTGAGGCTCTGTCCTATCCAGGATAGATAGGCGGCAAGCAGCGTGTTGCCGGTGCCCACGATGAATGTCTTGGCATTGAAATAGCCAAAATGCCCCTCTGCTTGGGGCAGGGTGGTGTAGTGGCTAAGTACATTGCTCATGAGAGCAATGAGGAAGATGCTGGGTAGGGCACTTTGTCCGACACCGAGGAGATAGCAGGCGATGGTGGCGACAATCCCGGCGATGATCCCTGTGAGAATAAACAGGAGACTAGAGGTTACCCATAGAGTTTGGCGGCGAAGCGAAAACTCATGATCACGCGAGAGCGCACGAGTCACTGCCTGGGGCAAGCCGAGATTAAAGGTGGAGACGAGACCGAGGGTCGCAATAATTAGACTGTACTGAGCAAACTGTGATAAGCCAAGACTGTGAACCAGAATGGGCGTGGCGATCAGGCTGGCGATGATGAGGTAGAGATAGCCCACGACATTCCAAGAAGTAGCACGGGTCAAAGAATAGTACATGGGGCTATTTTAGCGCAATAATGACTGGATCTGGTCGTAGATAGCTTGATTGGCGGCGGCAATATGACCGTGGACAGATCTATCATAACGGTCAACCTCGCCAGTCAGGGAGGTAAAGACCCCACCGGCCTCTTCCACGATGACTTTGGCGGCAGCCGAATCATGAGCAGAGAAACCAGGGTAGATAACGGCCGCAAACTCACCTACTGCCACGAGGGCATCCATATATGCCACGGAGCAAAGGTTGAGGATCTTACCTCCTGCATGTGATACTTTGTCGATGACGGGGAGCATCACGTCTAAGTTGTCTTTCCAAAAAACTACGCCGATAGATTTGTTGTGCATCGACGGGTCAGTACCCGTGTGTACTGCAACTCCGTTTAGGGTCGCACCCTGCCCTTTTTCAGCTACAAACATCCGCTCCATAAAGGGGTCGTAGATCACACCCAGAATGGGTTGGCCGTTGTGAACGAGTGCCAGCGTAAAGGTAGAGACGGGGATACCATGCATAAATGGAAAAGTGCCGTCGATCGGGTCACAGACCCAGACAAATTCGCGGGAGTGGGTGAGATCGCTTCCCTCCTCTGCCAGGATGCTGTGCTGTGGGAACTCCGCGTGAATGGTCTCGATCACGAGCTGATTAACTTCTGTATCTATGGCTGTGACTGGGGTATGGTCGCTTTTCCAATCGCGTTTGATACCCAAGGTGAGTTTGGTTTTGATGATGTGTCCGGCACGGCGAGCTAGTTTTTCGGCGACACGGCGAAATTTTGAGTTAGATTTATTGTCCGACTGCATTGATGGCACCTTTGACTGCACCGACCGTAAAATCGGCCTCGGCAGTTTTGATCACCCCAAATGAAGGGATAGGCCAGTAGCGGAAAAAGGCGCGGCCGACGATGGCTCCCTTGGTGACAAACCCCCATTCACGGGAATCTGAGGAGTGGAGGCGGTTGTCGCCTAGTACTAGGTATTGATCTGGCGGCACCTCTACTGGCGCCCCTTCGCGCAGGAATCGACCCGCGACGACCTGGCCAGGATTGTTGATATATGCCTCCTCGAGCTTTTGGTCGTTCAGGTACATATGGCCGCCTTTGACCATGACCATATCGCCAGGCAGCGCGATGACGCGCTTGATGTAGTCAACCCGCTCGTCTTGCGGCGAGTGGAACACCACTACGTCGCCCCGCTTGGGCTGCCCGAGACGATAGGAGACCTTGTCCGTCAAAATATACTCCTTGTCGTGGAAGTTGGGGACCATGGACTGGCCGTCGACCTGGTGGGGCTGGAAGAGGAAGAGATAGACGATGGCAAAGATGGCGAGTGAAACGGCGATGGTCTCCAAAAAATA
>CAYILS010000112.1:0-2889 GCA_964364325.1 uncultured Pseudomonadales bacterium | reverse complement strand
GTACACGGTTGCCAGATCATTTGTCAAAGGCACCCCCGATATTGAGTGGGTACCTTTAGCAGACTTATATTCTGAACATCTTTCTGCAAATGACGTGATCGGCAGATCTTACGCTCATGCAGCTGTAATACACGTGATGTCTCCTAGAGATGAAGAAGAAGTATTTAGCTTGTCTGAAGTTAACAAACGCAGAGCAGTGGTACGTATGCGTAGCCAGGGTGGCGCCTTATTGGATATAAATGATCGATTAGTCAAGGCACACTTTAACATACTCGAAGGGGTCGGGGTTGATAGTAATAAAATTCCGTTAGTCGATAGACTGTATTTATGTCTTATTAAGGCGATAGCGAATGCAACTAAATAGTACTTAAGGTTTTTGGTCGAGGACTTTTTGAATCAGCACGAGCTGGGACTGGCGCAGGAGGGGGAGATCGTCTAATTTGCAGAACTTGGCTTCGGAAACCTCGGCACTGGGGCGGAACTCGCCACCCACGAGATGACCTAGGAGCGAGATATCGAGCCTGGCAGTCTCTCGATCGGTGCGGATTTTGAGTTCACGATCGACTCGGACAATTAATCCCGTTTCTTCTTCGATTTCGCGAGCGAGACCCTCACGTGGATGCTCTCTCCCTTTACTGTATCCACCGGGTAGGCTCCAGTAGGAGTTGCCGTCGCGATACACGTGATTGACCACCAAGACCTCATCTTTGTCATTTAAGATAATACCCGTGAGACCAACCAAGAACTCGTCTTGGAGCACGCGCATGAGAGCGATTTGGAGGCGCTTGGGAAATGAGAGTAATTTCCAGAGTTTGAGCAGGAGGGTGCTCACAGCGAGCCGTCGTCGAAGGGCTCGTTTTTGAGTTCACCTTTGAGATTAGAGTTTTCGATTTCGAGTTTATTTACTTGTTTGGTCAAAGTATGAATTGAGGCCTTTTTGTCGTTGAGTTCTCTTTCCCGTTTGCGCAAGGTAAAGCTGGTGCCAAGGGAGGCGACGAGCGAGATGAACCATGAGAGCAAGAGTCCGACGAGGAGGCTGACACCGATCACGCCGTAGAGAGGGACACCAGGGAGAGTATAGTAGGTGCCAAACATGACTGGGACGGTGAGGGAATTGAATGTCGCGAAGTAACCAAAACCGATTGCGAAAATAATCAATAAAATTAAGCTAAACACTGAGGACATCATAGCATAGTGCCTTAACGTGTGTAGCTCAGGTGTATTGAGTAAATCTTTTGTGGCTGTAGAATGCGTCCCACAATGGGAATTAGATTGGATAATGTAGGTTTTGAGGGGATGTCTGCTACCGAGCGCGCCCTCTACTTGTCTACCACTTTTAAAACCGGGATTAATCTGAGCCGGAAGCGCCCCGTCAGTGGAGAGGATATTGTACATGTATTCGAAACCAACCCTATCCCCGTTGATGAGGATGGATTTATAGACGGCTTGTCATTACTTTACTTTGTGTATCGTCAGTTACACATTCCCCGTGAGCGGCAAAATGACGACAACGGTAGAGTGGAGGAAGTAATCAATGTGCTTTTGGCTGTTGATATGCTGGTAGTGCAATTGGAGAGCAGGGGTGGGATGCGAGATGGGTATCAGTTATCTCAGGATACCTCCATGCTTCGGGCCGTACTGAGCGAACTAAACAGGATGTCGGGAGAGGATTGAGAACATTTAACTCGTGAAATCTCTGGTAAAATGACTCCATGAGTTTGTCTGTTGGAATTGTCGGGTTGCCAAATGTGGGGAAGAGCACGCTGTTTAATGCACTGCTGTCTAAACAGCAGGCTTTTGCGGCCAACTATCCATTTGCTACGATCGAGCCAAATACGGGAATAGTGCCTGTGCCAGATGAGCGACTGGCAAAGCTGGCGCCAATTGTCAACACGACCAAGCTCGTTCCAGCGACTGTAACATTCCTCGATATAGCAGGACTGGTAAAGGGAGCCTCACAAGGCGAGGGACTGGGCAACAAATTCCTCTCGCATATCCGTGAGGCATCGGTAGTACTGCATGTGGTGCGCGCATTTAACGATTCCAATGTAATCCAGACAGGGAGTGGGGACAGCGTTGAAGACTATCTCACCATCGAAACAGAGCTGCAGTTAGCTGATTTAGGCACCTTGGAAAAACAGAAGGAACCCCACGGTCCTTCGGCAAGCTCAGGATCTGCAAAAGCTGATTCGATTCGCTGGTCGGCGGTGCTCAAGTTACGAAGTGGATTGGGTGCAGGCGTCTCCGCCCGCATGATTGATTTGCTCGATGAAGAGCAGGAAGCAGCGAAAGAACTATTCCTGCTGACCGCTAAACCACAAATGTTTTGCTTGAATACCGATGAGGCGGGTATGGCAAAATCTGGAACTATCATCGCTGACTTTGTGGAGCGACTGCGAACGAAAAAAATTGAGATCCAGGAGAGTGATTGTGTGGCGATCTGCGCCAAACTAGAAGAAGAGTTGGCTGGGTTTGAGGGAAATGAGCGACTCGAATACCTCAAGTCCGCAAGGATCGAGCGGACGGGGCTGGAATCTTTGATCGCCGCGGCGTACAAACGACTGGGACTCCAATCATTCCTCACTGCTGGAGAGCTGGAAGTGCGGGCGTGGACGATACCCGTGGGTTGCCTGGCACCAGATGCTGCTGGGGTGATCCACACTGATTTTGTCAAACACTTTATCTCGGCTAAAGTCTGCCACTACCAGGACTTTATTCAGTTAAACGGGTGGAAGGGAGCGGCGGAAAAGGGGAAGATGAGGACAGAGGGTAAGACGTATGTGATGCAAGAGGGTGATATCGTGGAGTTTATGATTGGGAAGTAGTTACTCAGTGGTAGTGGATAAGCTGAGATACATCGGTAACACTTTTGAGGTAGAATCCCTGCCT
>CAYILS010000111.1:0-2894 GCA_964364325.1 uncultured Pseudomonadales bacterium | reverse complement strand
ATTACAAGGGATTAAAGAAAGAAAATCTCCGCGATAATATGACCAATCTTGAGCTCGTGCTCAATATGCTCGCAGAGGAATCAACTAAAGAAATATCAAAGAAAGTAGAGCCTGTTACCTTTGATCAAAGCAGAACTGTCGCCAAGAAAGGCGGTGGCGTAGCTCGTGCAGCGAGAGTCGAACTTGAGTCCAAAACAGGCAAACCGGTTGTCTCTCCAGCTAGACACACAGGTCAAGAGAAAATAAAATAACTGATATAATTTCCACATGTTCACCTACGACGACATATTCTCCAATAAACAGAACATTCTCTTTGTGACTGCCCATCCCGACGACGTGGTTGTGTTCTACGGCGCGCTTATCCACAAATTAGTTGCTGATAAGAAGCGAATCTATGTACTAACTATTACCAATGGCTGTCGTGGTAGTGGTGATAAGAATATTACCGAAGAAGAGCTGGGCGCTCTGCGAGTTGCAGAAGAAATTAAAGCATTGGAGTTTTTGGGTGTCCCACAAACAAACACTGTTTGCCTAAACTACAAAGACGGAGAAGTTGAGAGTAATTATAAAATAATCGGTGAAATTTCCAAATATATCCGCAAATTCAAAGCCGATATTGTCTGCACCCACGAGCCTACCGGGATATATCTCTCCGATTACGGTAATCGCGGATTCTTCGTCCAACATCGTGACCACCGGAAAGTGGGGGAAGCTGTGGTGGACTCAGTCTATCCATTCTCACGCGACAAATCTTTCTTTCCCGAACACGCTAAAGAGGGAATCACGCCACATATCGTCATGGAAATATTGATGACCGACGAAATCAAAAGCAACTTTGAGATCGACTACACGAATGAGGTTAAGGTTAAAACCGACGCCCTGCTACTACATGAGAGTCAGTTTAATAGCCCAGAATCCGCTCAAGAAATCGTGGATGCAGTCAAATTTGACGGTCGCTATCTCGAAAAATATTTCTACGTCAAACTGTTGTGGTAACTATGAAACTTTTCCTCGCCAGTCTCGCCAGTCAAACGCTTGATCTCGTACTACCACTCCTCCCCGACAAACCACAGAACCTCAGACTCGCCTTTATCCCGACCGCCGCCGACCCGTATCCAGCTGATAATAGACCGTGGTTTGACGGTAATTACGCCAAGCTGGTTAGTATGGGTTTTTTAATCACAATCTACGATCTCAAGGCTAAAGACAAGCAAGTATTAAGTGATGATTTGTCTCAATTTGACATCATCTATGTTGAGGGTGGAAATACCTATTATCTCTTAAACGAAGTAAAGAAATCAGGATTTGATAGTGTAATTAAACAGCTACTCGAAACCGGAATTGTCTATATCGGCAGTAGTGCCGGCTCATGCATAATGTGTCCAACTGTCGATCATGCCAGGCTGATAGAGCACCCCGAACTAGTTCCTGAGCTCACTGACTACACCGCTCTCGGGTTAATCGATAAATGTATCTTGCCTCACTTTGGCAAGGAGAAGTATGTGGAGCGACAAGCTAAAATAATTGAAGAATGGGGAGACAAGTTACTCCCCCTTCGTGACGACCAAGCTGTTATAGTAAATGATGACGAAACAAAAATAGTTACGACTAATAATGCTAAAATATAGCTATGACATACGATCTCAAAAACAAAACAGTCCTTATTACCGGCTCAACCGACGGCCTTGGGCGACTACTTTCATTACAACTCGCTCGCGAGGGGGCCAATGTCATTGTTCACGGCCGCTCTCCGGAAAAAACCGAATCAGTGCTTACAGAGTTGCAAGCAATTAATCCTCAAGGAACTTTTAGTTCTATTGTCTGTGACCTTAGCAAACCAGAAACGATTGTCGAGGCATTTACTGGCATTAAACAACTTGATATTCTCGTCAACAATGCTGGTATTTGGCAAGAAGGCAATACTGTTGAAGAGGCACCCGAAAGAATAATTGAAGTTACTAATGTGAATTTGTCCTCGCCTATGGTCTTAACTCGTGTTCTCTTGCCGACACTTCTTGACTCCCCATATAGTCAGATACTCAACACTTCCAGCATTGCTGGCGTCACATTGCCAGAGGGTTACTATCACACAATCTACACCGCGACCAAATGGGGTCTGCAAGCCTTCACCGAAGCCATGGCCAAAGAATACGACGGCAAAAATCTACGTGTCATGGGATATTACCCTGGGGGCATGAACACCAAGCTCTTTGTTAAAGGCGGCATAGATTACAAAGAAAACGAGCCCTGGATGTTTGACCCACAAGAATCGGTCGAAGCCATAATCTTTATGTTGACTCGCAATCCCAAAGTTAGCCTTAAACGGATGGATCTCATCAATCACTTAAACCAATAAAATATTTCGATTCATCGATAGATCGATCTATCGATTCAATGGAATAAAATTACAAAATATGACAAACAAAGTCGACAACGCAAATACGCAGCAGAACCCAGTCGGACGCTTCATGGTTGCGGTCGGGGCAGTCATTGTAAATCCCACGGGAGAAATCCTTCTCATTAAGCGTAGCAAAAAGCTCGACTGGCACCCGGGAGAATGGGAAATCATGTATGGCCGCATCGCCCAGCACGAAGACCCCCAAACTGGCCTCGCTCGCGAAATAGCTGAAGAACTTGGCATTGCAGTCGTGGCCGGTACCCCACTCACTTGTTGGCACATTTATCGGGGGCATGAAGAAATCGCCGAAAATGAGCTAATTGGGATTACCTTTCTCGCCTCCACTGACCAACTAGATATCAAATTGTCGGATGAGCACGACGAGTATCGCTGGGTAACACCCGCCCAAGCTCTAGAACTAATCAAGGTTGATGGGATTAAACGAGATATCAATGCTTACATTCGCCTACAAGGAAAGTCCTCGTAGGGTCTTGAT
>CAYILS010000110.1:0-2915 GCA_964364325.1 uncultured Pseudomonadales bacterium | reverse complement strand
GCAACGCTTGAACTCAATTAACCCCGCGACCGTGAGGTCGCGTGTGATTTAGATATGGTGTAAAAAGTTGCCGGGCTAGGATTCGAACCTAGGAATACGGCTTCAAAGGCCGCTGTGATACCACTTCACCACCCGGCAGAGTGTGACAGAGGTATTTTACTACGAAAAACGAAAATTTAGTGCCAACCGTTGTGTTCGCCCCTGGCATCTTGGAGCGTGTTCTGGAAGATACGGCGGAGCGTTTCTTCAAAATCTACTCCGTACATATCGAGAATGATGTTGTAGGTGCCGTTCGTTTCCTTCGGAGGACCGAAGAACGGGTTCGCGTTGGGGTCAATGAAATAGTACCGCCCGGAGGCGTCGATCCTGATATCGATACGCGCGTAATCAGACATTTTGAGAACGTCGAAACATGCTTTGATATATCCTTTGAGCACAGGATCTTCGTATTTGACGTAGGAGAGTTCTCTCCAGCTGTGCCACTTTTTATCAAAGGTCTCGATATCGTCGGTCCCCTCCCCTACTTTGCGCTGCACTGCGTAGACCTTGGTATTGAGTCCATCAAGCACTGAGGCAGTGACCTCGATCCCTGCGATAAACTCGTCGATCAGAATAGGCTGCTTGAAGGTAGTGATCAAGTCCTTGAGTTTGGCCCGCAGCTCCTTTTCGTTTTTGCACAAACTGTCGAGAGCAATACCCACACTACCGTGTTCGTTGTTGAGCTTGGGAAAGAGCGGGTAGCGCAGAGTAGGGTCGATCATATCGGTGCTACTGGTCACCAGCTGGTGGCTCGGCACGGGGATGCCGGAACTTTGCATGAGCTGATACATGAGGAATTTGTTGCAGCCGAGTGCCCAGCCGAGCGTTCCCGCGCCTGTGTAGGGAATGTGGAGAACTTCTAAAATACCAGGGATTGAGGCGCCCAGCTCGATCCTGCCGCGAACTGAGTCGACGAGATTGATGACCATATCAGGCGCAAATTTTTGCAGTGCCTCTGTCATGTGGTCGTCACCGGGGATGATGATGGCCTCGATACCCATTTTGGCGACGTATTTTTGTACTTCGCCTGCATAGATATCGGCGTCTTTGTCGCTCAAATAGACGTCTTCCGAATCGAAATATTCCCTTTTCACGTCCGTGTAGAGGATGGCGACTCTTTTGGGTAGCACTAAGGGGTCGAAGGGTTTACCGCCAGGTTCTTCTTGCATATTTAGTATCCCCACTCGCGCATGGTATTTTGCAAGAGCCGCTTAAGCAACATTTTAAATGGTACCCCGTACATGGGGAGGACGTGCGAGATCTCGCAGTCGCAGAATGATTCGGGCGGGGCAAAGTGACAGTTGGCGTTGGCATCGATAAAATAGTAGTTGCCTTTGGTATCCATACGCACATCGAATTTGCCGTAGTCATCCATGCGCATGACATTAAACGCTTTTTTGACAAAGGCGTCTAAAATGGGGTCGCGATATTTGACTTTGTGCAAAATGGATTCGTATTCTTGGATACTCGCATTCCACACGAGGTCGTAGTCCATAAACTGGTGTTTTTTGCCCGGCATATTGATGACCCTCTCTACGGTATAGACCTTGCGGTTATACGACTGGAACAAAAATGAGGCAAACTCACGGCCATCGATAAACTCAGAGACCAAGACATCTTGCTGGTAGGTACGAAGAAGATAACGCAAGCGCTTGCGCAGCTGTTCCTCGTTTTCCACGACACTCTCTTGCTTGATCTCGATGTTGCTGTGCTCTTCGTTGAGCTTGAGTATCAGGGGGAAGCGGAGCGTGGGGTCGAGCGGGGTATTTTTAGATGATAGGAGTTGGAAACGTGGGACAGGGACCCCATGCTGAGAGAGAAGCGCGTGCATGAGGTATTTATTACAGCCGAGGGAAAAGCCGAGAATGTTGGTGCCGGTGTAGGGGATCTCCAGTAGTTCTAGCGCGGCGGGGACGGTGGCGCCGAGATAATCGTAGCCTTTGACGGTGGTGACTAAGTTGAGTGCCATGTCGGGCTTTTGTTTTTTTAAATGTTCGGTCATCCTGGCGTCGGCTTTGATATAGACCGTCTTGACCCCCAGTTTCTTAAAATATGGGTCGAAAAGGAGAGCTTCTTCGTAGGAGCCGTCGATCGTCTGGAATTCTTCGTCGGTAGAGCAGTATTCTCTTTTGGCATCGGTGTAGAGAATAGCAATTTTTTTGGGTAGTGCTCCACCCTTCCTATTTTGCTTGGCAATCTGGCCGCGGGTATTGGGTGAGTTGACGATATTTGTAACCATACCGTATTTTTATACAGGTTATACGAATAAATGCAATATAATAGACTGATGCAAAACATCTACCAGGCAAAGGGAGCGACACTTATTGACCAGTACCACGACGTGGGCGCTTTGTTTGGTGAAAGTATCAGGAAAAGCGTGCACAAAATTGGGCGAAAAAGATCGCGACTGATGAATATTCGGCGCGAGGTCGCGGAGCGTTCGTGGGCGCATTTGCAAACAAAAGAAGTGACTCAGTCGTTTTGTGACTGCTTGCGTGCATGGAGTGAGGGGGCACATATTAGTCCTGAGCAGGCGATGTGGTGCATCGCCGATAACCTATCCGGCTGCCAAACCTTTATGGCACGCTACGTAAGTGGCGTGGCACTACTACATACAGAAGAAGAGTTCCGCGATAATCCCAACATGGAGCTGCACATGACCAAACCTCATACCATGGAATTCCGCGATGGTGAGACAGTCCTCAAAACCCTGGTCTATAACGACCTGCTCCCCGGAGCTGGGCTCTATGGCTGGAAGCAAGACATGATTGTGGGGATGGACGCGCTCTTTTTGCGCGAAGATGAGATAGATAAAGTGGAGTCTCCCCTGCTGGCGAATGTGGTGTCGTGGCTCGTATGGCGGATGAAGCCTGGTG
>CAYILS010000109.1:0-2923 GCA_964364325.1 uncultured Pseudomonadales bacterium | reverse complement strand
CGCCGAGGAGCACTCTGGTCACTCAGTCTTTGCGGGCGTAGGTGAACGTACCCGCGAGGGCAACGATCTCTACAACGAAATGAAAGACTCAGGTGTCTTGAAGAATACCACCATGGTCTTTGGTCAAATGAACGAGCCCCCCGGTGCCCGTTTGCGCGTGGCTTTGACTGGTCTAACCTTTGCCGAGTACTTCCGCGATGAGCAAAACGAGGACGTGCTCCTGTTCGTGGACAACATCTTCCGTTTCTCGCAAGCGGGAGGTGAAGTCTCGGCCCTCCTGGGCCGTATCCCCAGTGCTGTTGGCTATCAACCCAATCTAGCGACCGAAATGGCCGCGCTCCAAGAGCGTATTACCAGCACAAAAAAGGGTAGTATTACCAGTTTCCAGGCTGTTTATGTGCCAGCTGATGACTATACCGACCCAGCTCCAGCCACGACCTTCTCGCACTTGGACTCGACCATCTCGCTCGATCGTGCCCTGGTGGAGCAAGCGCTCTATCCAGCTGTGGACCCTCTCACCAGTAGCTCCAAAATGCTCTCTCCCGACGTGGTCGGAGACGAACACTACACCGTCGCGCGTAACGTCCAAAAGGTCTTGCAGCGCTACAAGGACCTCCAAGATATCATCGCGATTCTGGGTATCGATGAGTTGTCCGACGAAGATAAGCTGACCGTGGCCCGCGCCCGCAAGATTCAGCGCTTCTTGACGCAGCCCTTCTTCGTGGCAGAACAGTTCACCAGTATCCCGGGCAAATACGTCAAAGTCGAAGATACCATCAAAGGATTTAAGCAAATCATTGACGGTACCCTCGATCACATCCCTGAACAAGACTTTTACATGAAAGGCGGACTGGACGAAGTCCTGGCCGATTACGAAAAAGGTAAGGGGAAATGACCAAGCTCCTCACTCTCGACATTGTCACCCAAGAAAAACGTCTGTTGACGCTAGAGACCGCACGCGTAACCGTCGAGACCGAGATGGGGGAGATCACGGTGCTCCCTGGCCACATCCCGCTCCTCGCCAAGCTCACGGAAGGGTTGCTGCGTTACGAGGACGACAAGGGTAGGGAAGAGATTGTCGCCATCTTTGGCGGCTTTATCGAGGTGGACATCATGGGCAAGGTCTCGATTCTGGCCGACTCAGCGGTACGTGCCAAAGATATCGATCTAGCCAAAGTCAAAAAAGCCGAGTCTGAAGCGAAAATGACGCTCTCCGACAAAAAGCGAGAAGTTGAATTCGCCCAGGCCGAAGCCGCGCTCAAACGCACTTGGCTCGAACTCAAAGCCGCCAACTCCAAACCTCGCCACAGCACCACGTAAGCATTTGCCTTTCGTTCGGGAAAACAATAAGATAGATTCATGACCAGAGTTTTAGGCATTGACCCAGGTACCCACCGCATTGGCTGGGGAGTAGTCGAAGGCAACCCTTCAAGGTCTGTCCTTGTAGGGGCTGGATGCATTGAACTACCCAAAGGAACAGGAACTGCACAGTATCTCCTGCGGATCCAATCCGAAATCGAAAATCTCTTGCTCAAATACAATCCCGACAAAATTGGCATCGAAGCCCTCTTTGACCAAAAGAATTTAAAGACCGTCACGAGCGTCGCCGAGGCCCGCGGGGTCATTCTCTATACCTTCGCCAAGCACGGACTCACCTGGAGTGAATACTCGCCCAACACCATTAAGTCGTGCGTGGCTGGAGCAGGCAATGCAGGCAAAGGCGAGGTCGAGCGTATGGTAGGATTACTCTTGAGGTTAGATACCTCCACATTATTAGACGACACAACCGATGCCCTGGCAGTCGCTCTGACTGCCCAGGCTACCAAACTATGATTGGCTATTTGTCCGGCACACTCTTGCACCACACCTCTGACGGGGCAGTTATTTTAGTAGGCGGAGTTGGCTACGAAGTCATCGGTCTCTGGCTCGGTCGCCAGACTATCGGTGCTGACTTAACACTTTACACGTATCACTATTTAGAGAATCAGACCCTACCTCGCTTGATCGGCTGCCGGACCCGTGAGGGGAGAGATTTACTGATTGAGCTGATCAGCGTCAATGGTGTAGGACCAAAACTAGCTGGTAAAATCTTGGACGCCGCCACCCCCAATGCGATCAAATCTGCCATTACGTCGGGCGATCTCGACTTCCTGACTCATATCAAAGGACTCGGCAAAAAGACCGCGCAAAAAATCATTCTTGACCTCGGCAAAACGCTCGTTGAAGCCACCAGTTCTGCCAACTCCTTCATCTACGACGCGCTCAAAGAACTCTCCTTCGATAAGCGAGAAATTGACCGGGTTCTCGAAACCATCGACTTAACCGGCCTCTCCGAGTCTGCAGCCTTGTCCCTTGTATTAAAATCATTGGGAAAGAAATGACCGACACCATTCTTGAACCAACCATTTCCCCCGAAGAAATCCAAATCGACGTGACCTTGCGCCCCAAATCGCTCGTCGATTTTGTCGGCCAGCCACGCCTGAAAAAATCATTGGAGCTAGCGCTCTCCGCCGCCAAAAAACGCGGTGAACCCATCGATCACGTCCTGCTCTATGGCCCTCCAGGACTAGGCAAAACCACGCTCGCCCATATTATCGCTTCCATGCAAGGGGGGAGTATCCACGTCACGACGGGACCGGCTTTAACTCGTGCCGGAGACCTCGCTGCACTCCTGACCAATCTCGAAGCGGGCGATGTGCTCTTTATCGACGAGATCCACCGACTTAACAAAGTGGTCGAAGAAACGCTCTACTCTGGCATGGAAGATCACCGGCTCGACTTAGTGCTAGGCAAAGGACCAGCCGCCCGCACCGTCTCAGTCGACCTCAAGCCCTTTACCCTCGTGGGTGCCACCACTCGCTACGGGGCACTCAGTGGACCGCTACGCAGTCGCTTTGGCATCATCAATAAGCTCGAATACTAA
>CAYILS010000108.1:0-2928 GCA_964364325.1 uncultured Pseudomonadales bacterium | reverse complement strand
ATCAGTATGACATCTTGAGAATAATATATCAACTAATTTCAGGAAAAGGCCTTAGACATTTTTGTATTGTACCAAGAGAGAGGGGATTTGTCACGGAGGGAGCTAGTTGTGACATATTGTTCATTGTGGAAAAGTTGAGGATAATGACCCCATGGACATCATATCGACCTGGAAGGCGGTTTTGGGAGAACTCGAATTATCGATTTCGCCCGTGTACTTCCCAACCTGGATTAAACCACTTTCGCTTGCGTCTTTAGAAAAACTGGGCGACGAGACACAACTGGCTACCATTTTGTGCCCGTCCGCTTACCACCAGACTATGGCAACACAGCGTTATCAAGGTCAAATCCAGCGGAGCCTGGAGCGGATTTGTGGTCTGAAAACCGAAATTACCTATATTGTGGGAAAAGACGAGACAGAAACAAAGAAAGAGGTTGCCGCCCCCCTTTTTGATCAGCGGATGCCGACACCAAAAGGGGATGGGTCAAACAATTTGAACCCGAGACTCACCTTTGAAACGTATGTGGTGGGTGGGTCGAACAACTTTGCTTATGCAGCCGCCCAGGGAGCTGCCAAAAGCCCGGGGACAAGATACAACCCACTCTTCATCTATGGCGGGGTAGGGCTGGGGAAAACCCATCTCATGCAAGCGGTGGGGCACGCCATCTACGCCGACCACCCAGACTGGAACATTATGTATATCTCGGCCGAGACCTTTGGGAGCGACCTGATTGCGAGTTTGCAAAACAAGCGCACTCCCGCATTTAAAAAGAAGTATCGCGCGCCCAACGTACTACTCGTGGATGATATCCAATTCATTGCGGGCAAAGAGTATATCCAAGAAGAGTTTTTTCACACGTTTAATGAACTCTACATGTCACAACGACAGGTGATTCTCACCTCTGATCGGCCGCCCCAGGAAATTGCCAAGCTGGAGGAGCGACTATCCTCGCGGTTTATGGGAGGACTGATGGTGGATGTACAGTCGCCCGACTTTGAGACCAGAGTTGCCATCCTCACCCAAAAATGTGAGGCTTTAAGTATCTCGATTCCCTCGGAAGCTATCTCGCTGATTGCTGAACGTACAACGACCAATATCCGCGAGCTAGAAGGGGCGCTCCAAGGGATATTTACCAAAGCGATTCCCTCAGGAGGAGAGATCACCAGTGATATCGTGCGGGAGTACTTTGGGGCAGAGCGGGAGCGGCGCACCCAGAGAATACGCCCAAGCAGTGTGATTGCCAAAACTGCCCAATACTTTGCTTTTAAACCAGCCGAGCTGGTCAGCTCCAGCCGCAAGGCCCCACTTACCGCCGCCAGACATACGGCTATGTATATCCTCTACAACGATCTCCAGCTGCCCTATGAACAAGTGGGGAGGCTCTTTGGTGGGCGCGACCACACCACCGTGATCCACGCGGTTGAGAAAATTACTGAACAACTCAAGACCGATCCGAGTGTAGCGAAAATAATTGCCGACATTAAGCATGTTTTATGAGGTGGATAAGTATGGGGAAAAGTCGAGGCATAACTACGGGAAAAGATTTTAGAGAATTGGGGAAAAGTGGAGTACTTGGGGTTGTCCACATATTTAGTGAGTTATCCACAAAGTTATCCACACAGTTTTCCACGCGCCCTGCAGAGAATTGTCCGACAATCCACCGGCTCTACTACTATAACTACTTTAATTAAGATATATTGTTAGTAGCTTAAAAGAAGGGAAGGTTTTATGAAAATAGAAGTCTTACAAGAACAATTAATGGAGGGGTTGTCGATCGTTTCTAGAGCGGTGGCGACTAGGGCTCAACTCCCCGTTTTATCACACATCCTAATAGAGGCCAAGAATGAAGGGTTGGTTTTGTCGGCTACCGACCTAGAGCTGGGGATTAAAGTCAAAGTGAGTGCCAAAGTTCTGGAAGAGGGTAGGGTGGCGGTACCCGCCAAGATGTTTGGCGAATTCCTTGGCTCGCTGAACCCCGGCAAGGTATCTCTGAAGCTAGAAAAAGAAACTTTGATTTTGTCAGCTCCTGGCTATAGCGGGAAATTCCAAACGATCTCGGCAGATGAATTCCCCGCCATTCCTGAGATTACGAGCGAATCACAGATTTGTAAAATTGAGTCTAGCGTCCTTTTGAAGGCGGTAGAGCGCGTGGTGTTTGCCAGCGCCAAAGACAGCCTGCGACCCGTGCTGACGGGCGTGCTCTGGGAGCTGTCCAAGAAAAGTCTGCGGCTAGTGGCGACCGATGGATTTCGATTGGCGGTTGAGGAGCTACCCATAGAGACGAGTAGTGAGCTAGCTAGTCTCCTAGTGCCCTCGCGGGCAGTGATGGAGGCAGTGCGCCTATCCAGCGAGGGCGAGATATCTATTGGGCACCTGGCTGCCACTAATCAAATTTATTTTGCGGTGAGGGATATCCAGGTGGTGTCGCAGCTATTGTCTGGCAACTTCCCCGATTACAATAAAATTTTACCCAAAGAATTTAGTACCGAAATCACCGTCAGCAAGGACGAGCTTTTGCAGGCAGTTAAAGCAACCCATATTTTTGCCCGGGACAACTCAAATATGGTGCGGTGGCAAATCGAAGAAAAGCAACTAGTGCTGCTGTCGAGCTCACCGGAGCGGGGGGAATGTCGGGTGGAGGTTCCGCTCAATCTGAGTGGGGAGCCCTTGGAGATTATTTTTAATGCGAAATACGTGCTCGACTATCTACCCCTAGTGGAGGGGGCCGAGCTAATAGTTGCCATGGGGACGAAGCTGTCGCCGGGGATGTTTAGGGACGCCAAGAGGAAGGGTGGACAGTACGTCGTGATGCCGATAAACGCTTAAAAGACTTCTTTGTGCAGATTGTGTCTCAAACGCAAAAACGGCCTATCTCCTAACTTCTATCATTTAGTACCCAAATTATAAATCTCGTTTAGTTTTCCACA
>CAYILS010000107.1:0-3041 GCA_964364325.1 uncultured Pseudomonadales bacterium | reverse complement strand
CATATCAGTATGACATCTTGAGAATAATATATCAACTAATTTCAGGAAAAGGCCTATATGGCTTAAGCAGCGTTTTGTTGATATCACCATTACGGATAGCATTTCCGATCATATGAGCAAAGCTACCTCCTACTATGTACCAACTGACCGTAAAAAATAAGTAATACATGACAAAATCACCTCTGTCGTACCCACCCACCTCACTACGACTCCCCAAAATCGCAAACCATACCATCACCATGCTGAGGGGAGCTAGTGATCCAACCACCAGCCACATAACAAGGTTAGCACGGTATTGCATCTCAGTCTGGAGCGCAAGGAGAAAAGTCCGGACGTATTTCATATCTTATTTTGAAAAATGCGTGAAAATAATGTCTTCCAGTTTAATTTCTTGGATGTCGAGGTTGTCGACGCTAAACTGGGTGAGCAACTCCGCCGCACGTTTCGCATGCTCTTTGCGTGGCACGGCAATTACCGCCTTCCACCCTTCGTAGGTCACCACACGACCAAATTGCTCCAGTTTTTCTTTGGGTACGTCGTCGTCAAAATCCAGACTCAAGTATTTCTCGGTTGCGTATTTCGCGATCAGATCTGCAATGGCTCCGTCATACACTTTGTGGCCGTGGTCAATCATGATGATCCTGTCACACACTGCCTGCACATCTTCCATGTTGTGCGAGGTCAAGATAATCGTGGTATTAAATTCTCTATTTATTTTGCGCAAAAACTCCCGCACTCTTTTTTGTGTCCCCACGTCCAGCCCAATCGTGGGCTCATCCAGAAACAGTAGTTTAGGTCTATGCAGTAGCGAGGCGATCAGCTCACATTTCATCCGCTGACCCAGCGACATCTTGCGTACCGGGGTCGAGAGTACATCCGAGATATCCAAGAGCTCCACCAACTCATCCAGGGTCTGGCGATACTGTTCCGTCGGGATACCATAGATCTCTTTGTTCATGAGGAATCCGTCGGTTGGAGGCAGGTCCCACCACAACTGGTTCTTCTGTCCCAAGACCAGCGAAATTTGTTTCTGGAAAGCCACCATTCGATCAGTAGGAGTATACCCGAGCACATCTAGCTGCCCACTGGTCGGGTATAGTATTCCCGTCAGCATTTTGAGCGTGGTCGTCTTCCCCGCCCCGTTGGGACCCAAGAATCCGATCATCTCTCCTCCTTTGATCTCAAAACTGATCTTATCTACTGCCTTGACCGTCTTGTACTGGCGATTAAAGAGTGACTTGACGCTCGCGCCAAACCCCTCCGACTTTAATGGCACACTAAAGTGCTTCGACAAGTTTTTCACTGTGATGACGGGCTGTAAGCTCATTTCTCGATTATAGCCCAATCTTTCTCTCGCTGTGCCACACCCAAATCCGCCACCACAAAACTAAGCCCAACAAAATTGCCAAATTTATCAAGGTATATCGCTCGCACCACAGTCCGCTAGCGCAGGTACACCCAAGCCACAGATGCGCCATTTGCGAGGTCGCCGACAGCCCGAGGACCAAAGGAGCTGGTTTCCAGATTCGTCCCCAAATAAAGAAGATCCCCAGCAATAGTTGCGCCAACAGTGGCCACCACCACCATATTTTTTCGTCAGTGCACGACTCCCCTAATACCATCTCTTCGTTCTCTACCCCGAGTATTTGTTCTGACTCAACATCTCCACCCGTACTCGCGCCAAATATATTGGTTGGACTCCCACAAGCAAAAGACAGCTCAAAATCAAACCTAGCTTTCGCCTCCTGATAATTATTCCCCGCCTCCCTATCCAGATACACAGTCCAGACATAATCTCTGGCCCCAAAAGCCGGGATCGTCCCCAGCGAAATCGCGCCGTCTTCAAACAGACTGGCCATTGTCTTGTCATAATAGTTTGTCTCACCGCCTCTGATCACAGTCTGGAGTCGCTCCGCAAACAAGTTATGATCACCTCTACCAGATAGCGTGTTATTTTTAGTCATCAGGTGCAAGTTGCACACATCGGAGTTGTCGCGATTATCTACAGTCAGAGTCCGGCTGATCAAATCTCCCGGCTTTACATTACTTTCACTAAACAAGGCACCGTTTATCCCACTGCACTCACCCTCACCGCACACAATAGTCTGATCAGCCCCTTGGACGAGCGTGGCAAAAGTGACCAAGCTCAGTGCCATCACCACCAAACTGGTAGGTAGTCGCCAGTTAATCTTCATCTGTTTCTGGGGGGAGGATAGGTTCTGGCGTTGCAGTCTCAGTGGGTGATGGTGATGGGCTCAATGTTGGTTCAGGCTCGCCGGCTTCAGGACTTGGTGAGCTCTCGGGAGATGGAGAGATCGATGGCAATACCACGTCAATCCCTTGATCTTCCGATATTTCATTTTTCTCCTCTGTCAAAGTCGTCACAGCCTCCACACTAGGACTCTCCGATGGCGCAGGCGTAATTGTAGTAGTTGGGTTAGGTGTGGCGATAGATGTGGCCGTCGGCACCGGCGACCAGGTCGCGGCGCTCATCGTATTGCCTACCGCCCGCTCTTGATCGGCCAAAGCCGAATTGGTGTAATCTATCTGGGTAAATCCAAAGACCAACAGCAACGGTGCCACTCTCCACAGTTTCTGCCACCACTTCTTGATTCCACGTTCAACTAGTATCTCTTCTTCCCCTATCTCGACTTCGATTTTTTCGGTCGTTGTCAGTTTCCTCTTTTTGCGAGCCCGCAACAGTTTAATGGCTTCTTTTTTGATACTCATCAGCTCGCTATAGACGATGATGGTGGCCGGGATAATCACCATAAAAATCAAACCATCTCTCGTCCTGGCAAAGGCAATCGGATAGCCCACCAGTGGGACCGAGAAAAGTACCTTGCCTAGCACATTTTCCTTCAGTCTCTCCTCGGTATCGGGCGCATTATTCGCGTCGCCCTTGGTCACGTACGTTATCTTCCCTTCGCGCTCTTTGACCTCTGCCACTCGATGAGTTAGTGAGACTTTGGGGTTGGCCGGCTCAGCGACAGTTATTACGTCCCCCACCCTATATTCATCACTCGGTTTGATCACCACCA
>CAYILS010000106.1:0-3123 GCA_964364325.1 uncultured Pseudomonadales bacterium | reverse complement strand
ATGTAGCGGAACTCATGATCCAAGACTTTGTTGATAGACAATTTGATCGTTTTTCAAGAGTTAATAAGGGTCAAGACGTGAAGGAAGTGTAAGATTACTTCTCAACGTCGACACCCATGGAGCGGGCGGTGCCGGCCACGGATTTCATGGCGGACTCGATGGAGGTGGTGTTTAAATCAGGTAGTTTGTCGGTGGCGATCTTTTTGAGCTGAGCCTGGGTTAATTTACCCACTTTGGTTTTATTGGGGACGCCTGATCCGAGTTTCAATTTCAGTTCTTGTTTGATCATTTCGGAAACTGGGGGGAGTTTGATGACAAAGGTAAAAGTTCTATCCTCGTAGATCGTGATCTCGGCGGGGATCTTTTGGCCTTTTTTGTCCTGAGTAGCTTTGTTGTATTGGTTGACGAACTCCATGATGTTGACACCATGCTGACCAAGGGCTGGACCAATGGGAGGCGCAGGAGTAGCGGCTCCGCCCATGGGGAATACTTTGATGACTGTTTTGATTTTCTTTTTCGCCATAGGTTCCTTATTTTAACATCTAGTCTTATATTTTGCTAACCTGGGCGAAATCGAGCTCGACCGGAGTCTCGCGGCCAAAGATTGAGACAAGAACCGAGAGCTTGCCTTTGGTTTCGTCGATGTGGTCGACAGTACCGAGGAAGTCGGCGAATGGTCCCTCGACGATCTTGACGGCTTCGCCGGCGGTGAAGGTGCTCTTGTACTTGGGAGCTTTGACTTCCATGAACTTCATAATGGTATCTACTTCCCTCTGAGGGATAGGAGTGGGGCGCTTGCCGACTGAACCGATAAAGGCGGTCACACCCTGGGTGGTGCGGACTGCGAGCCAAGATTGGTCATCGACGATCATTTTGATCAGGATGTAGCCGGGGAGGATTTTTTCTTTAACCGTCTTTTTCTGACCTTTTTTGACTTGGATTTTGTCTTGAGCGGGGATGACGACCTCGAAGATTTTGCCTTCGACGTTCATAGAGGCAATACGGACTTTGAGTTGCTCAGCGACTTTGAGCTCATGACCAGAATAGGTGTGGACGACGTACCACTTGGCACGGGCTTCGAGACCTTCGTTCTTTTCGTAGATGACGTGGTAGGGGTTGTTTTCTTTGACTTCGGAGAGGATGTCGCCGTCTTTGGCTTCTTCTAATCGAGTGGTGAGGGATTGGTCGTCAGTCATATTTAAGACTCCTATTTTTTGATTTAATCAATGTATCTTGGGGAACGTGTCAAGTATACCATTATTTGAGGATGGTGCCAAGGAGGGAGGTAAAGACAAAGTCGAGACCGCCTATGTAGAGGCCGACAGCGAGTGAGGCGGCCAGAATGATAATGGTGAGGTGGGTGGCCTGCGCGCGAGTGGGCCAGGTGACTTTGGTTAGTTCGACGCGGACTTCTTTGAGATAGGTAACGATGTTCATAGACATATATGTTATCACGAAATTACGACGAGGACTCTCCTCCCACCTTCGGTGTCCCAACTTGGCCTTTGGCCAGGTTTCCTGTTGAGGAGAGTCCTCTAACCGCATATGTGATATATTAGCTTTTGTATGAGTGAGGCAATTTTAGCTAATTTAAAGACTAGGCTAGATCAAACTATCGAGGTCGTGAAAAAAGATCTCTCGAGTGTCCGCACCGGTAGGGCTAAGCCGTCTCTGGTAGAGGACGTCAAAGTCGAGGCCTATGGCACGATGATGACCATCAAGGAGCTGGCGACTATCTCTGCCCCCGATACCACCTTGATTGTGATTGCACCATGGGACAAAGGACTCGTTGCCGCCATTGCCTCCGGCATCCAAAAGTCAGGTCTCAATATCCAGCCGATTGTGGACTCTGACACCGTCAAAATCTCTTTGCCTGCGCCAACTGAGGAGCGTAGACTAGAGCTGGTCAAGCTGGTCCACCAAAAACTAGAGTCAGCAAAAGTGATGATCCGCCAGGTACGGACCGAGATCAAAGAAGCGATTGAGGCACAAGAGGGAGAGGCGGGCATCTCGGAAGATAGTATTAAAGCTTGGCTCGAAAGCATGCAAAAAACGATTGACTCGTATATGGTGAAGGTGGACGACCTGGGCAAAGAAAAAGAAAAAGAATTAATGACACTTTAAGCCGCCTGCGGCGATCCAAGAAGGAGATACACTATGCAAAAAGTCACTAAAGCCGTTATTCCTGCTGCTGGATTTGGTACTCGATTCCTGCCGCAAACCAAGGCCATGCCAAAGGAAATGCTGCCGATCGTCGATAAACCCGTGATCCAATACATCGTGGAAGAACTGGTGGAAGCTGGCATTACCGACATCATTATCGTGACGGGGTACCACAAGCGTACGATCGAAGACCACTTTGACAATCCCTCAACTGACCTGATCGAAAACCTCAAAATGGGCGGGGAGAAAAAGAAGCCCCTGCTTGACGCGGTCCTCAAAATCTCCAACATGGCTAACTTTGCCTATGTCCGCCAGAAGGGGCCGTATGGGAATGGTACTCCGCTGATGAACGTGCGCCACTTGATTGGCAACGAACCCTTCATCTATACCTGGAGCGATGACTTTATCGCCGCCGACCCCTCGAGATTTAAGCAGTTATTGACTGCTTACGAAAAGTACGGCTATAGCTGTATGGCGAGTGTGCGGGCAGCGAGTGATGCTGACTACGACCGCTACGGTTTTGCGGCTGGGCCAGAGCTAGAGCCTGGGGTGATCGACGCGACCACGATTATCGAGAAGCCTGGTAAAGCCAATGCACCATCGGATTTGGCTAATGTATCGGGATTCCTCTTTACGCCGGATATTTTTGATTATCTAGATACAGTCATGGCTAACCTGAAGTCAGGCGATGAGTTTTACTACAACGATGCCCTGAAGCTGATGTTGGCAGATAAAAAGCACGTGCTGGCAGTCGAGATCAAAAATGGTAAGTATTACGATACCGGTAACAAACTAGAGTATATGAAGACCCAGGTCGAGTTTGCGCTCAAAGACCCAACTGTCAACGGCGAGTTCCGCGATTATCTCAAGAAACTGGTGGGGTAATCCTATTCACTTTTAGTTTTGAGCCAACGCCGGGAATCGGACCCGAGACCTCATTCTTACCAAGAATGCGCTCTA
>CAYILS010000105.1:0-3130 GCA_964364325.1 uncultured Pseudomonadales bacterium | reverse complement strand
GGAACTGGAATTACTTAAACAACAAGGTGGTGCGTTTCAAGTGCGAATGTAGGATAGGTGGGAAAGATAGGATTCGAACCTATATTTCTCGTTTTGGAGACGAGCGTCCTAACCATTGGACGACTTACCCATTAAAAAAGCCCTTGCACACCCACCACAACAATCTGTGATAGATGTACAAGGGCCTCCTAGGCGGTACCACCTTGATACTTTTTCTTACAAAAAATCCCTCTATCGAGGGACCACGCAAGAAACTTATTCTATGCGAGCTCCGTTACTACGACACTCGTTGCTGTCTGTTTACGGTTTCGCCTCCGTATAGCACCTCTCTTGGGGAGTAGCGCTATCAGCTCAAGGATTCCCAATCAAATCCTCTCATCGCCTTTATTCAATTGTGGGAAATATACCAAACTAGCTCATCTCTGTCAAATATTTTGTTTTAAACCTTCAATGAAACCATGTATTTTTCTCAAGAAATCAGAGCTTTTCCGTACTCGGATTCGCAATACGCCAAAGTAGTCTTCCGGGTGTTCGTATACCTTTTGCCACTTCGCTTTTTGATAAAAAGATTTCTGAAAGTTAGAAGTGTTTATTCCAAATAAATCCGCCCAGTACTGCACAATTTGATCAATTCGATATTCATGTGACTCGTTTACCGTCACTCTAAACAGCAAGTCCTCTGTTGAATAATCAAAACAATCTTGTAGCCACTTAACGTACAACTGCATCATTTTGGGGTCAGAGCTACCCAGTCCTACTTGGGAGTCTTTTTTATATCCCTCCGCCCAATATAATGCTATCCCTACAAGTAGTAATTCTCTTTTACTTAATTCCCCAACCTCTTCTATCCCTTCTCGCTTTAATCTCTCCGTTTTTTCAGTTCTAATGCCTTGTTGTTTTAAAGTATTTTGTAGTCTCTTGCCATAATAGGGATCTTTAGAATTCGTTTCCAAAGCCTTGAGTTGTTCGTCCGACAAAACAATATCTCTACACCACAAACTTACAGAGCCTTGAGAAACTTCCAAATCTCTGGCAATACTTTTAATGCTCTGACCGTCCCTCCTTAATTCTCTCGCTCGTAGTTTCTTTTCTGATTTAGCCATATTTCAGTTCCTATTATCAGTATATACAGGTACATAAATATTGCAATATCCCCTGCTTCGAGATACAATGAGCGAGTTCTTTAAAACAAACGCGCGGGGTAGTGTACGGTGCACGTGAGGCTCAAAATGGGCCCTTACCCGAGTAATCGAGATAAGTGAATTTGGCTATATCGGTGAAACCCCTAGTGGGCAATACCGAGGGAAGGCTTCGACTCAAGTCGGAGAACCCGTAGAGACTACACGCCAGATATCCTCAATTAGAGGATAAAGATATAGTCCGACACTCCAAGTAATTGGAGACAACTGATCGCATAATCTCACAGGCTGGGTTCAACTCCTAGCCCCGCAACAAGTATTAAAAAACCACTCAGCAATGAGTGGTTTTTTTGTTTAAGTAGCAGGGGCGAGGTTCGAACTCGCTACCTGACGATTATGAGCCGTCCGCTCTGACCAATTGAGCTACCCTGCCTCGAGTAACTCATTTTACCACATGAATCGACCTCTTATCTGACAATCCATCAATGCTTCCAAGTATTTCGTAAAATAATTTCGTACACTTTTTAACTAGTAAGTCCAGAGTTCCATAATGTTCATAAAAATTCTCATACACTTTTTTATTAACTACTTTTTTAAAACTTGGTTTCTTGAATCGAGATAATGGTATCCCCGTTATATCTGACCAATGTTGCTCGACTTCTGTGATTCTTGATTGATGAACCTCATTAATCCCTACTCTACAAACAATATCCTCATCGCTAACGTGCATACATTCTCGCAACCAGTGAATCATTGTCACAATCATCTTCGGATCAGAATTTACAAACACAAACCGCTCTGACCTTACACTCTTACTCCCTTCCGCCCAATAGAGTGCAATCCCAATCAAAAACAACTCTCTCTTTGAGATTTTGCCAATTCTTTCAAACCCCACTTTTTCATTGAAAGACACTCGTTCATTTTTTCGCTTTTTTGCAAGTTCTGCGGCTACAACCCTTCCCCGGGCACCACCCAACTTATCTCGCTGTACTAACGCTTCCAGCTGGTCATTTGTCAAAACAATATCCCGACACCACAAACTTGAAGAACCTCGTGATATTCCCACTTTCTTCGCAATCTCCCGAATACTCTCACCCTTTCTTCTGAGCTCTCTCGCCAACAATCTCTCATGACTCTTTGCCATGACTCAATTAAACCGAATACTACCCGAACTGTCAAGTTACAGAACTAGTAATCCAAACACCCCTAGGAGCAGTAGAATCAGCCCCACCGATATCGTCCCCACCGTCACCTCAAACACTCCAGTCACCGGGGTCCCGTCGGTTGTATCCGGCATCGTCACCCGCGGAGATGAGTTGGGGGTTGGAGTTGGTGTGGGCGTAGCACTTGCTTTAGCGCTCCCTGATGGACTAGCACTGGCCTTCGCACTAGCAGAGGGAGAAGGACTCGCGCTTGCCCGAGTGCTGCCCGATGGCGATGGGCTCGCAGAGGGCGAAACAGAAGCGGCTGCAGATGGACTGGGAGAGGCAGAGGTGGTGCCAGGTGCATAGGTCCAGACCATATAGACATCGTTAAATTCGCCCGGTACATCACTATCTTCCCAGCACTGGTAAGCGAATATTGTTTCACCCGCCAGCATTGGTGTCACATATCCTAAATCCACTTCGTTGTTGTTGATGGGGAATCCATTGACCCCACAATCCTTCTGCTGAGGATCGGTCGGATTGACCCAGCCAATCAGCTTATGACCGCCTGTAGTATTGAGGTTAGCTACCACAGTTCCCACGCTCCCTGCCGTCACATCAAACGTAGAATCCGTGTAGTTCATGGGAGTGGCATCACTAGTCGCTCTATTGGGCATCGTCAAGGTTTTTACTTGACCACCGATCGTAATGCTGAGTACCATCTGGATATTGTTGAGATCAGTAAACACCCGTATTTTACCTGCCTTGGGGAACGTCACCGTATTGGCCGCTGCCGTCACTTCGTTTGTTCTAGGTGGCACCGCCGCGATCGTCGAGGGGCTGGCG
>CAYILS010000104.1:0-3285 GCA_964364325.1 uncultured Pseudomonadales bacterium | reverse complement strand
AAAAGTTCTTAAACCAACCCAGCCGACGGTATACCAAACTCAGGGATTGACAGAGGATGGGGAAGCCAAGGGTAGGCCAGTCGACATCCTTGAGCTCCCAGACGAATCGATCTTAGTCTCCGACGATCTAGCTGGTGCAATTTATCGCCTGACCAAAAATTAAAATATATGGCCAAAAAATCGCGTCTACTCACCACCAAAGAAATAATCGGGGTCAAAAAACTCTTACAGAAAGGGAGAAATCGCTACGACAATGCGCTCATGGATATCGAAAAAGTTTGGCAAACCCTCAAACCTCACGAGTACGTCAAAAGGGCCAAACTGGTCAAGGCCGCTCTTCGGATGGCCAAAATTGACCAGGACCTCAAGGTGTGGGAACAGAAAGTGGCAAATTAGTTCTTTTCCCAAACAACTTCGTAAATTCCTTGCTTCTTCCGATATCGTTTAGCAGCATCGAGACCTTCTCCAGCAGCATAGAAACTGACATTTGGACCCCTATATTTCAGTCTCAAATCACCAGGCGGTACTTCGCACCTTTCATCGTTGGTAAGCATTACAGCAACATTCAAGCTTTTCGGCTCATATGCCAAGAGATAAGGTAAAATACACCTCACAAGCGATAGTCCGGTGTCAGACATGTCTTCAACAACTAATACATCCTTTTGGTAAACTGTTTCCAACGGCCTGGAAAGTGGTGTTACTATTTTAGGATTATGATTTGACTCCGTCTTGTCTCCGTAACTTTCAACTTTCATGGAGTCATGTACTATTAGCTTTGGAGCTTCGCTCTGGCCTAAAAGATAGAGTAATAGCATATCTCGAAAGTGCGTCGCTCCTTCCTCAATCGTTACCCAGCTCATCGTCTTACCTAAATAATCGTATCCGATCTCCGATGCGATTCGCTGATAGTGACTGTTCATTTCAGAACGAGGTATTCTTAGCTCCAAACGATGAGGTTCTATGTTAGGTCGAGTCATATCCCATATTCTATATTTTTCGGCCAGCGAGCAACATGCGCCGCAACTACGTCGTGCTACAATTCTAGGTATGAGTAGCACCGTCACTTGTCCCTCTTGCGGCCACCAGTTTAGTCCCGACGATCTCTTGACGCACGAGATTGAGGTGGAGTTGCGCGCCAAACTAGAAAAAGAATTGTCAGTCAAAGCCAAGGAGGACGCGGGCAAAGAACTAGCCGACAAAGAAGCGCAAATCAAAGAGTTGCAAGGCAAAGCCAAAGAATCCATGGAACTAGAGCTCAAGCTGCGCAAAGAAAAACGCGAGATCGAAGAGGCGAAAGAAAAATTTGAACTAGAAAAGCAAAGACAGTTGGACGAGGAACGCAGTAAGATCAAAGCCGACGCGGAAAAAGCGATTTTGGAAAAAGAAAAATACAAAATCATCGAATACGAGAAAAAGCTCTCGGACATGCAAAAATCGCTCGAAGATGCGCAGCGCAAGGGCTCTCAGGCATCTCAGCAGCTCCAGGGCGAGGTACAGGAGCTCGACCTCGAGTTAACACTGCGCAAGCTGTACCCTTACGACGATATCGGCGAGGTCAAAAAGGGCGAGAACGGCGCCGACATCCGCCAAATCGTCAAAACCGAAAAGGGGACAGTGTGTGGCAAAATTCTCTGGGAAAGTAAGCGTACCAAAGCTTGGTCCGATGGCTGGGTCTCCAAACTAAAGGAAGATCTCCGTCGCGACGGTTCCCAAGTGGCCGCGATCGTGAGTCAATCCATGCCCAGCCATATCAGTGAGAATATCGGCAACGTCAATGGTGTATGGATCTTGACCCCCGAAGCCATCGCGCCTCTCTCAGCACTGCTACGCAAAAACTTGATCGACGTAGCCAGAGAGCGTGTGGTGGCTGCGCACAAACAGACAACCGCCGAGTCCCTCTACGACTATGTCACCAGTTCTACCTTCAATCAAAATGTCGAGCGGATCGTGGGGATCTATCTCGAAATGAAAGCCCAAATCGCCAAAGAAGAGGCGAGCGCCTCGCGTGGGTACAAACAGCGCAACATGCAGGTCGACATGCTCCTCTCAGGTATGACGGGGATATATGGGGAGATGCAGGGTATTGCCGGCACATCGCTCCAGCCAATTGCGCTACTGGAAACCGAAGCATGAAGATCGCCGTTATTATCCTCCACTACGGCAAACTCGATACCACCAAAACCTGTCTCAAAGAACTCAAAAGCAAGATTAGCGATCACCAAGTCATTTTGATCAACAACACCCAGGACGACATCACTGAGCTTATCAAAATTATTCCTGGTACCAAATTGGTCAACAATCCCCAGAATCTCGGGTTTGCCGCCGGCGTCAACCAGGGTATATCCCTTGACTCAAAAGACAAAACTATTACTCATTACTTCCTCATGAACAATGATCTCTCTATCTCCTTTGGCTCGTTAGCGCAGTTGTTGCTCACTTTCAACCGATTCCCTGCAGCTGGCATTGTCTCGCCCGTCCTCCATCACGGTGGTGGGTATGACTGGGGTGGCAAATACAACAAATGGACGGGCATGGTTAAGCACAAAAACTGGGGCAACAAACCCAAAACTACCCAAACAGTCGCCCACGTGGCAGGAGCCGCCATGCTCATCTCGCGCGAACTCATCGACAAAATCGGGATGTTCGACGAGCGATTCTTTCTCTATTTTGAAGATCTCGATTTTTGCCTGCGCACCACCCAAGCTGGCTTCACCATTCACATCAATCCCGACGTGGTCGCTGACCACGCAGTCTCTACTGGCTCCGGTCTATCTGGCCGCACCAAATACCAATGGGCATCCCATTTCAAATTTGTAAACAAACACCTCTTCAAATTGGTTTATCCCACCGCATATTTCTACGATCTCTTTATCTATCCGCTTTGGCTGCTGAGGCCTGTCCTTAAAAGGAATACCCGGCTGCAAGCCGAGTAGGGCTCGTCGGCAGACGAAAGGACAGACCTCTATGGAACTAAATAAAAACCTTACCATCATCACGCTCAACACTCCGGGAATTGTTGACTTTGCCGCCGCGCGCAACGTTGAGTTGGCCAAAGCCAAAACCGATTGGGTCCTATTCCTCGATTACGACGAGACTATGTCCAAAGAATTAGAACATGAGATTACTAGCATCTTGAATCTAGAATCTAACATCTACTCCGCCTACTCCGTCCCTCGTCTCGACACATTCCTCGGTCGCGAGCTCCATCACGGTGAACCAGGGAACACACGCCTGATCCGCTTGGCCAAGAAAGATTTTGGTCTTTGGGAGCGTCCCGTCCACGAG
>CAYILS010000103.1:0-3294 GCA_964364325.1 uncultured Pseudomonadales bacterium | reverse complement strand
GGAACTGGAATTACTTAAACAACAAGGTGGTGCGTTTCAAGTGCGAATGTAGGATGATTTCACCCTTTCTTGTCATACCCCATAATTATCACACATCTTGTCAAACCGTAGGAGTCAAATACCGCACCACCTCATTCACTTCCTCACCCTTGGACTCAAAGTGGATCCGCTTACCATTGCGCGGATGTTCAAATTCGATTCGTTGCGCCTGGAGCATCACCCGGCCTGCCCATTTGCGATCCTCGCGACTACGCTTGCGCCCAGCGTAATCCATATCCCCTACGAGTGGATGACCCATTTGTTTGGCGTGTACCCGGATCTGGTGCGTCCGACCTGTTTTGGGCTTAAACTGCACCAGACTAAATCCGACATAACCCCTGTCATCGACCCTTAGCTCCTTGGGGAACTCCCAACTGGTGAACTCTTTCATCACTTCATAGTTGGTCACACTCTCGCGCCCGTCCTCCCGCACGCCAAACTTCTTGCGATCATCTCTCCGCCTCCCTATGGGTAGACTTATCTCCCCCGCGCGGGCATCCCAGTAGCCATGGGTCAGCGCCATGTACTCCTTCGCTACACTGTGCTCCTTGAACTGTTTGAGCAAGCTCACAAAAGCTTCTACCGTCTTGGCCATCACCATCACCCCGCTCGTCTCTCTGTCCAGTCTATGCACCAGCCCCGACCGTTCAATAAAATATTCCTCATCTGTCTTACTAGGGTTAAACCCTTGTACTTGGACAGTCGACACTACATCTTGCAAGGGTTTAACCATTGTAGTATCCCCATACTTCTCATCCCACCAGTCTTGTAAGGTCGGCTCAGTGATGGTATCTGCCCTGTTGCATACGATTCCCGACGGCTTATCGATCACTACTATTTCACTATCTTCAAAAATCACCGGTATTTCCATACGAGTATTGTATCAGGGGTTAGTCAAATCTCCTGCAGATTGTTTTTGTGCAGTGCAGGGTCTCACCTTTAAAGAAAAACAACGAGTTCTCCATCACGAGGAAGTTTTTCCTGAAGTGAGCTTCGCACAAACAAAAATAGGCGAGAGGAGATTAGTCTCTTTGTCTAAATTCCTGATATATACAAATTACTACACCTACTCCAATCATCCAATCCCAAACATTGTTATAAAACAACCCAAAAAAGTTGAGATTATCGACTACAGCCCCATACATCGCGCGACTTACCAGATTCCCCGCCCCACCCAGTACAATGAGCCCCACCCCTACCCTCCCCCATAATTCCCGCATTTTCACCGCATAAAAAACGAGCACTACTAAGACTAAAACAAATAGCCAAATCGGCAAATTCGGCAACAAGCCAAAACTAATTCCAGGATTCATCATCCCTTCGCAGCCGCCTTTTTTGCACAGTTCATACACATCTCCGCGGTCGGGTCTATCCCTAGTCTATCAGTATCAATCATTTCTCCGCAACTGACGCACTTGCCGTACGTCCCATCATCCACTCGTTTCATGGCAGACTGCACCCTCGCCAGCGCGCCACTCGTTTCTTCTCCCAGCGCCGCAGACTGCGCGTGCCCAAATTGCTCGGCCGCCTCAGTATCGTCGCTCGCATTATCATTTAGCCTGGTTGTATCAGCAAATGGATCCTCTTTGGCCAGCGATGATTTACGTTTGAGCAAGTCGCCCTCTAGCTTTTTAAGATAGTCCCACACCGATTGCAACACATTTCTTGGATACTGCATAACTACTTTCTCCTTATAACACTCATAAGCTTACCCCACAAACCGGCTTCCCGTCTACCCACCCGCCGATAAATCACGTATGGAGTGATGAGCGCTACCACTAGTCCTAGCTGCCACAGACGCTGGCCAAAAATGCCACCAATCGCCAAATAGAGTCCAGCGAACTCGAGAAATACCAAACTCGCCAGTCCATCCTGTGCCACGCTCGACTCTCCCTTGTACCATGAGTAAAAGCGAAAGTTTTTGCGCACCCGTACAACTATGGTAAACGTTAAAATCGTCCAAGCCAAAAACCCTGCGTTGATCTGCCAGCTCGGGTTGGTCCCATTAAACAGTGAGCCCAGCCCCCCAAATACCAGTGCGACCGACAACGCCACCACCATCGCATCAGACACCTTCCACTCTGGCCAGTCTTGGTAGCGAGCAAAGAGTACGCTAAATATGGCTAGGCCACAGAGTCCCACGAGTACATTAATACCGGGGTAGCTCAAGATCGCGATCGACCTATACAGCGTACCCACGTCGCTGTAGTGAGTCAGGACATATCCTATCCGCCCCACGACGCCAAATACCAGCAGCGACAAAAAGTATCCGTCAAACAAAGCGATCTCGTCCCAGTGCTCGTCCCTGCCCATTTTCCACCAGTAGTAGAGGGCCACAAACAGGCCAATCGCGATGAGAACTCCGTAGGCGTATATTTTGACTGGACCCAGACTCACTAGTATTGGTAGCATATTTAGACTTTACACTATACACTATTCACTCTACACTAATCCCTATGCTTAGCATTTCTCACGCTGTTACGGGAGCCTTTATCGCTGTCAAAGTCAGCAATCCCTATCTCGCTATCCCCCTCATCATCCTCTCCCACTACCTAGAAGACGCCATCCCGCACTGGGATGCTGGTACTGGTCTGGGTAACGGTAGCAAAACCAGGCAACTAGCCATCATCCATGGCACCATCGACCTCGTCCTTGCCGGTATTTTGGTATGTATCTACTTTTCCCCACGTCTCTCTCCCCTCTCCTCTCTTCTAGCATCTCCCGCCATTTGGGGCACGTTTCTCGGTCTCTTACCCGACTTCCTTGAGGCACCCCGCAATTTCCTCCGCTGGGAGCCCTCGTTTCTCAAACCCCTCAATCGTTTTCATCACTCCTTTCACCACTCTATCCCCCGCATGGTCGACGGCCTCGCCCCGCAAATTTTACTTCTCCTCATGCTCTGGATCTTCCGCTAACCAACTTCACCATCAGACGCAATAATATCCATCAGCACCGCAAAAAGAATATCTCCCTCTTGAACCTCACCGCTAAATATCCTTCTCTCTGCCTCAGCCAGTGAAATGCTCGAACTAGTCGGTATATCCGCAGGAAAATAGACAGCACCTACAGGAATTCCTCGATACCCCACTGACCCAGTCCCACCATAACCCCCACGATTATGTTCAGCGCACTTAGTACACATTAAAAATATATTTTAGCCCTATTTCACAAGCAAAAGCAACGCCATCTATCTAGATCAAAGTGCCTGAGGAGAGACTCGAACTCTCAAGGTCATTACAACCACGAGTTTTTGAG
>CAYILS010000102.1:0-3402 GCA_964364325.1 uncultured Pseudomonadales bacterium | reverse complement strand
GTACACGGTTGCCAGATCATTTGTCAAAGGCACCCCCGATATTGAGTGGGTACATGTTAGAAAGAATGATAAATTTTTTTATGCCAGAGATACAAGCTCCCGAACCCTTGTCACTTTGGGAGTTAAATCAGGCAACGGTGTCACATACATACGATGAAGTACTTCCACCTCAAGCAGGACTGAGAGAGTCTGTAATAGTGGGAGATTATAGTACAACCCATAAAATCGTATTAGTTGAGCAAAGCGATGTTAACAGTCAACTGGGCTATATGACTCTTGAACATTTATACTCTAATGCAATGTGGTGGAAATATATGCAGGATCATGGAGTCAAGGATTTATGGATTGATAGAACAGATTTGGTCTCTCTAGCCCCACATCGAGGTATAGGTACAACTTTATGGAATATTTCACACAGGATAATAAAATCTGGTGAACAACGGGCAATTATTGATACTTCTAAAGGATGGACTAGAGGCAAAGTAGCAGAAGCTCAGAAAGAGGGAACATTTACCTTACTCGATACTGATAGTGCTTCAAATTATGGGAAATCTTACAAGAGATATCTGGTTAAGTATAATTAATTAAAATTAGCACGATATTTCAATACATTCAGCACTTTAATGGGAGTGTTATTCCATCTGGAGCGGGTAAGGGGAATCGGACCCCTATCTATTCCTTGGGAAGGAATTGTTCTACCACTGAACCATACCCGCAACAAATAGCTATTATAGCGTATGCATGTCATTTCTCACCTTGACCCATCACACATATCCAGTGCATAATGCAAATAGTTTTGCAGTAAGTCATTATCAATTTTTTGGAGGGCAATATTTATGAAGATCACACAAATCATGGCAGAAGAGATCCTCGCATCGGGCGGCTATCCAACCATCGAAGTCACCGTCACCCTCGAAGATGGCTCTACTGCCTCTGCCTCAGTCCCCTACGGTGCCTCGGCCGGATCGCACGAAGCGACGGTCATGATGGACGACGACAAATCACGCTGGAACGGCAAGGGTATGTTAAACGCGATTAAAAATATCAACGAGCTGATTACTCCCGCCATTATGGGGATGGACGCCTACGATCAGCGCCAGATCGACGAGACTATGGTCACGCTCGATGGCACCCCGAACAAAGCCAAGCTCGGCGGCAACGCCATCCTGGCAGTCTCCATCGCGGTCGCCAATGCCGCCGCCAAGAGTAAAAAGGTCGAGTTGTACAGGCACATCATCGAGACCTTTAACACTGGTGTTGATTTAAAAACCCTTCCTCAGCCCATGGTTGTCGTGATCGAAGGCGGCAAGCACGCCGACGAGACGACCGATCTCCAAGAGTATTGCATGACTGCAATCCGCAAGTCCAGCGTCGTGGAAAACGTCCGTATGATTATGGAGAGTTACCACTCGCTCGCCAAAGTACTCAAAGGGAACAAGCTCTCCACCAATGTCGGCAACGAAGGCGCTTTTGCTCCCAACGGTATCCCCACTAACGAAGCTCCTTTTGGCTATATGACCCAGGCTGTTGAAAACGCTGGTTATGTTCCCGGTAAAGATATCGGTTTTTCCATCGATGCCGCCGCCAGTGAGTTCTACCAGGATGGTAAATACAATCTAGCTGTCGAAAAGCGGGTTTTGACCGCCGACGAGCTCATTGCCTACTACTCCACCTGGATGGAAAAATATCCCATCGCCACCGTCGAAGATATGCTGCACGAAGACGACTGGGAGAACTGGACGAAGCTCAAATTGATCACGGACAAACACCATGTCCCATTAATCGGCGATGATTTGACGGTTACCAACGTGGAGCGGTTGCAAAAAGCCATTGATCTCAAAGCAATCTCGGCGATCCTGATCAAGCTCAACCAGATCGGTACCCTCACCGAGACAGTCGATTGTTGCATGCTAGCCAAGAAAAATGGTCTCATGACTACCACATCACACCGAGGTGGCGGAGAAACTAACGACGCGACGATGGTTGACGTAGCCGTAGCCGTTGGGTCGGCTTATATCAAAGTTGGGCCAACTCGCGGTGAGCGTGTCAGCAAGTACAACCGCCTCATGGCCATCGAGCGCCAGGTTAGTGGAAAATAACCTATGACCCAAGTCAAGCAAAAATTACTCCTCCTAGTCCTTGATGGTTGGGGCGTGACCAACAAGTACCGTGGCAACGCGATCGCCAGCGCCAAGACTCCCTACTACGATTCCCTCATCAACGACTATCCCTTTGCCGTGATCGAGTCGTCTGGTGAAGCGGTCGGCTTGCCCGATGGTCAAATGGGCACCAGTGAGGTCAATCATATGACCATAGGGGCTGGCAAAGTGCTCTACCAAGACCTAGTGCGGATTTCCAACAAAATCAAAGACTCCTCATTCTTTGATAATCCCGCCTTTGTGAAAGCTTTTGATCACGTCAAAAAGAATCACTCGACCCTACACATCAAAGGCCTGATTGGTACAGGCGGCGTCCATGCCCACCAAGACCACATGGTCGCTTTGCTTGAGGCCGCTAAAAAACACGGCATCGAACATGTCTATCTCCACGTCTTTACCGACGGTAGAGATACACGTCCAAGTAGTGCAGCCAAGTATCTAGAAACTCTAGAAGCAGAGCTTAAGCGAATAGGGCTAGGCCAAATAGCCAGCATTGCCGGCCGGTACTACGCCATGGACCGCGATCACAACTGGGAGCGTACCGACAAATCGTTTAATGTCTTGATCAAAAGAGAAGGTAAAAAATATCCTACAGCCGCCGATGCGCTAGCTCATAACTACAAGGCTGGGGTGACCGACGAATATGTCGAACCCGCTTGTATCGAGGTAGGACCGGGAGAAGAAGGAGCAATTTGCTCACACGATGCAGTAATCTTTGTTAATTTCCGCAACGACCGGACTCGCCAGCTCACTGAGCGGTTCCTTAGCCAGGGACCAGAAGACTTAACCTATGTCACCATGACTCAGTACAGTCCTGAGTACCAGGTCGACGTTGCTTATCCGCTCGTTGATGCTGGCACCACGATCGGTCAGGTCATTTCTGAAGCAGGTCTTAAACAGCTTAGAGTCAGTGAAACCGAAAAGTTCCCCCACATGACCTTTTTCCTCAACTGCAAAAAAGAAGAGGCGTTTGAAGGGGAAGATCGGATGATGTTTGATAGCAACTCCGATGTCAAAACCCACGATGAAAAGCCCGAGATGCGGACTATGGATATAGCCCAGTTCCTCTCATCTGACATCGAGTCGGAGGTACACAGCGCCATCTTTGCCAATCTTTGCAACGCGGACATGGTAGGGCACACCAGCAATATTCAGGCGGCGATCAAAGGTGTCGAAACCATCGATCACGCACTGAAATTGATCGTCGAAACGGCCAAGCAGCATGGTTATGCAGTGATCATCA
>CAYILS010000101.1:0-3414 GCA_964364325.1 uncultured Pseudomonadales bacterium | reverse complement strand
GATCGAGTTCGCGACGATGCGAAGGCGGTTGTGCTTGTTGCCTTCGTTGTCCGTGAACTCGGAATACTCGAGACGGCCTGAGACCGCGACCTGATCGCCCTGCTTTTTGTGCGTACTTATTGTTTCAGCGAGCTTGCCCCACGCGGTTACATCCACGAAGAGCACCTGATCCTTCTCGCCAACGCGCTCGTTGCGCGCGAGGCGCAGGTTCGTGACTGCGGTTCCCTTCGACGTAAATCTCAGCTCAGGATTTTTCGTTCCCAAAATTACAAGGTTCCGTACCTTGTAAAGTTCCGCCAGAGTATATTCAACAATGCTCTTATCATGCTCTCGCACAGAGTCGAGTCCCAGTTTTTCCAGGTATTTTATCGCGGCGACCAGCCCTACCGCTCCTGCCACATTTGGCGTACCTGCTTCAAACTTTTCCGGTACCTCTGCCCAGGTTGAGTGATCGGTATAGACCTCACTAATCATCCCGCCGCCAGTCAGAAACGGACCCATTTTCTCCAGGATTTCTTTGCGACCCCATAGCACACCTATCCCCATCGGTCCCAACATTTTATGACCGGAAAAAGCATAAAAGTCACATCCAATTTCTGTCACATCCACTTTCATATGTGGCACAGCCTGGGCACCGTCGATGAGTACCAGCGCTCCCACTTTGTGCGCCAGTTTTGTCATTTCTGCCACCGGGTTTATGGTACCCAGGGCATTTGACACGTGGACAATAGCCACCATTTTAGGTTTCAGTTTCAGTTTTTGCGCGTAATCATCCAAGTCGACGAGTCCTTCCTTGCTCAGACCCACCACTTCAAGTCGGGCACCAAGTCCCTTCACCACTTCTTGCCATGGCACCATGTTGGCGTGGTGCTCCATCAGGGTCGTCACCACTACATCACCCTTTTTAAGGTTGCCCAATCCCCACGCATAGGCCACCATATTAATCGCTTCGGTCGTATTACGAACAAAGATCACTTCCTCAGTCTTACCGCCAATAAACTGCGCAACTTTCTCCCTCGCCTCACCGTACAACTGGGTCGCCTCATCCCCCAGGGTATGGGCTCCGCGGTGTACATTTGCGTTATGGTTCTCGTAGTAGTTGCGCTCTGCGTCCAGAACGCTCGTGGGCTTCTGCGACGTCGCCCCTGAGTCCAGATAAACCAACTGGTGCCCATTCACTTCTCTCTTAAGGATCGGAAAATCTAATTTTACTTTTGCTGGGTCAAACATAACTCAATTATACGCCTAACCAACCCTTTACTATCTCCTCTTTTGCCGCATCAGCACTCAATCCTCGACTCATCAAGTATAGTATCTGCTCTTCATTCACCTGTCCCACGCTGGCCGCATGACTTGCTTTTACATTATTGGCTTCAATCTCCAGTTCCGGCTCCGCCACCGCTCGCGCCGTTTTATCCAAAGTCAAAACCCGCAACTCCAAGAAATCATCCGTCTCCTGTGCTTCTTTGCGAATCTTGATCATTCCCGTTATCTTCACGTGTGCGCCCGCTCCTACCACTGCACGTACGGTTATTCTCCCCTTTGTGCCAGCTACACTATGGTCAGCCACCACGCGCAGCTCGTATTCTCCTGGCTCTCGTGCGTCAATAATTCCGACCCACACTATCTCCTCTCCCATTTTCTCAAAGGGTATCACCACCTCCCACTTCCCCGGCTGATCGTACTTCTTAATTATTTTCTTCATATAGTTACCTCAAAATGGGGTGCCAAGAGCCGTATAAAAATAGCGCACAAATTTGTCAGCTGCTCAGAGTAAAAATGGCGAGCGACGAAGTGAGGACGCATTTCACAGCCAAAAAACATTACGCAGGCGGGCAGCCGAGTTAGAGGGGAATTTTGCACCAGCAAAATATCACCGGTTTTTTGCGTGATGTGCGTCGAACTTATAGTGGCGAGCAATCCTATTTTCATCCCACACTCCCCGTCATCTCTAATTTTACTAACCGATTCAGCTCTACCGCATACTCCATCGGCAACTCACTCATCACCGGCTCAATAAACCCACGGATAATCATGGCCTCTGCATCCTTTGCACTCAGCCCTCGACTCATCAAATAGAGTATTTGCTCTTCTCCAATGCGACTTACATACGCCTCGTGTTCCAGCGTCGCCTCGCCAGTCATAATCTGATTATTGGGATAGGTATCACTACGGCTCTCACTATCCATAATCAAGGCATCGCACACCACTTTACTGCGTGATCCCGTCGCCGCTGGAGTCATTTTGACCTGCCCCCTATAACTACTTCTCCCCCCTCCTCGACTGATCGATTTACTCGTTATTTTGCTGGTGGTGTTTGGCGCCATATGGATCATTTTGGCTCCCGCATCTTGGTGCTGACCCTCACCGGCCACCGCAATCGAGAGCATCTCTCCGTGGGCACTCTCCCCCATCAACAAACAACTCGGATATTTCATGGTGGTTTTGCTGCCCAGATTACAGTCCACCCACTCCATTCGTGCGTCTTTAGCGACTGTCGCCCGCTTTGTCACTAGGTTATAGACTGTCTTATACCAGTTCTGCACCGTGGTATAGCGCACCTTGGCATTTTCTTTCACGATCACCTCAACCACGGCCGCGTGGAGTGACGCACTACTAAACGCTGGAGCCGAACACCCTTCCACGTAGTGCACACTTGACCCTTCTTCTGCCACGATCAACGTCCGCTCAAACTGCCCTGCATTTTCACTGTTAATACGGAAGTATGCTTGCAGTGGGAGATCCACGACCACTCCTTTAGGTAGGTACACAAACGATCCGCCACTCCACACCGCTGTATTAAGCGCTGATAGTTTATTGTCTCCGTAGGGGACTACTTTGCCAAAGTATTCTTTAACGATATCGGGGTACTGTTTAAGCCCCTCATCCATCGACAGGAAAACAACACCCTTTTTAGCCAAAACCTTCTGGAGAGAATGATAAATCACTTCGCTGTCATATTGCCCCCCTACCCCGGCCAGCATTTTCTTTTCCGCTTCTGGGACTCCGATCTCATCAAAAACTCTCCGCACTGAGTCTGGCACATCATCCCAGGTCTTATACGGTTTCTCGACTGGTTTCAAGTAGTAGTGGATATCATCCCAATTGATCGAGTCTAGGTCAGCCCCCCACTTTGGCGTAGGCATGGTCACATATTGTGCCAAGGACTTAAGTCGGATCTCCAGCATCCATGAGGGCTCCTGTTTCTGTGCCGAAATCTCCCGCACAATTCCCTCCGAGAGTCCCTTTTTAGCCTTGTAGCTATAGGTATCAGTAGCCGAGCTAAACCCTAGCTTGTAGTTGTCCATGCTTCATCTCCCACACGGTATCCACCGCAACGTCTTCGAGCAATCTTTTGTTATGCGTAATCATGATAAAGCTGGTGCCAGTTTGCTTGAGGTTATTTACCGTTTC
>CAYILS010000100.1:0-3454 GCA_964364325.1 uncultured Pseudomonadales bacterium | reverse complement strand
CGGTCTTGGCGTGCTTTTGGGCGCGCTCAAGGGCGAGTTCGACCCAGGGTTTATTTTTCTCGACTGGTACGGTGGTGATGGCTTGGAGCTGAGCCACAATATTCTCGATGTCAGCGCGGATAGAGACACCCATCGCTTCAGTGACGGCACGGATATTTTCTTCCCACTCGCCCCAGGGCTTGAGTGAGAGGAGGAAGCAACCGGCCGCAATAGCTTCGTAGGCCATGTCGCCTGAGGGTTTAGAGATAAAGCCGTCCGCCCAGGGGAAGACGTAATCGAGTAAGAGCTCGTTGGCGTCGACGATGTCGTCTCCGCGGAAAATGCGGAAAGATGCTTGGGGGTCGTTATTTTCTCCAATTTTAATGTGATGGAGGCGGGCAAAGGTGGTAAACATCGTCTCAAAATCAACGTGCACGCCTGCATACGCCGCAATATGGACCTCACCTTTTTTGATGGCCGGAGCGAGGTGAGTGAGCAAATCAGTAATCTCGTCTTTGTTAGTGCCCAGACCACCAGTGGTGATGGCGAGGCGGAGAGGTCTATTTCTGTACCCACGAATCGCGGTGTTTTTGTCTTTAGTGAGGATACGAGGGTCGACTGGACACCCAGTAACGGTTACGCGCTTTTCGTCGATCTTGTGTCCGAGAATATAACCGAGCTCAATTAGTCTAGCTTTGGTCATTTCATCAAACACTGCCCAGGAGAGATTGGGGTTGTCGGCGTGAGTTAAGTACTGGGGACGCACGTGAGGGTCAGTCACGACCTGGAGGACGGTTTTGCCATTTTCCAGTAGGATATTGCCGGCTTCGTAGTGGAGGGAGATGATGGGTCTGTTGACCCGACCCATGACGTAGGTGAGGGGAGCGCGAATGGCGCCGGTCAAGGGGAGTTGATTACGCAGACGGGTGTCCATCAGGTCTTTGAGTTCTTTGAGCAGAGGGGAGCGGGCGATTAACCTGCCCATACGCTGTGTAAACATGATCTTGGGCCAGTCTTTGGCGCTGACGTAGTTGGTGGGATCGATCATCCAGAAGGTTTTTTTGTTGTGGGTGGCTGCTACCACGAGCGCATTGGCCATGGAGTAGTGGGCGCGGGAGAAGGTGACGTCGGGCGTGATCTCCTCAGGTTTTTCGCCGAATTCCTTGATGAGCTCTTCCTTGAATGTGGCCGAGACGGTGACGATGGGGATCTCGACCGTCTCTAAGAGATGACGTTCTTCGTGGGCCGTGCGGCGAAATTCGAGATCTTCGGGGACTGGAATGTGAGTGATGGGCATGTATCTATAGTAACTGCCACAAAGAGAAGTGTAAAGAAACTCGTTAAACGGTGAGAATAGGTCGAGTTTGAAGGAATATTATTTTTAGTTTTCCAGTTTCTGGGTCGTTGATCACCGCCCATTCCATGTCTTGCTCATCATTGAGCATTTTAGCAGCATTTTTGAGTAGCTTGAGGAGTGACACGATGATATATTTTGGTAAACCGAGAGTTGTGTCGTCATCTGATAGTTTTTTAAATGCCTTAGCAGTCAAAGGTGTTATAAGACCTTCTTTTGTGTTTAGTTGGATTGAGCGGATATCTCCGTTCCGGTATCTTGTGATAGTCAGAGCTTCGCTTCCGTCAACAACCCCACCAACTCCGTGGCTGACCTGCAGAGTTAGTGTTTGTCTGAGCATCTCGGTAGATCTCGAGCGATCATAAGAAAAGAGGGTGCCTGAGTATAAAGAATCTATCATAGGTTGGACGATGACACTGCCAAGAATGTTTTTAAGTTTTAGAGTACGATCATTTCCAGATAGGTCTCGGAAAATTTGGGTAGCGACTTTCGGTTCAAAATATCCCCTCATTATCTCAAGTAGCGCTTCCTTCGCCTCTAACTTACCTAGTTTGACGTTGAGAATAGATTCGAATACTCCAGCCATGGGGTGTTTGCCATCATCTTCAATGCTTAGATTAGACCGGAAAGCAAAGTATTCTGCGCCCGACTCTACCATCCGATCGTATAGTTGGTTGATGAGCTCGTCTGGAATGGATAGCAAGCCTTCGTGAATACGAGTAAATAGTACTCTTAATTCTTCGTCGTTTTCTACTTGATCTAGTTTCTCAAAAAGATCTCCTAACTGGTTCGCTTTGATGATTTTATTAAAGAAAGTAGATGTAAGAGTTAAGGTATTTTCTGGAATAGGATAATGAATCCCGTCTAATTGAGTGAGGCCATACGCTTTGCCGCCGATTTCTTCTGGCTTGTTATACCCCATGAGTCGTGCTTGTTTAATAGTGAGAATATCAGGGAGGCTGGGAGTTGATTCATTTTCCGGGATGAGGACTAACATGCCTATCCCGTCATTGGATATAATATGGTAGCGTGACCCGAATTGATAAGAAAGCGAATTTCTATCGATAATTTCTTCGATAATTTCGTGAGTTGTAGGGATCACAGTATGAATCTCTTCGAGACCACGAGCTACGTGTTCAGTCGAATTAAGAGAGGCTAAGATCGATAATTTTTGAGGAATAGCAATAACCGCATTCCTTATTTCTATATCGCTTCTCATCAAATCGATAAACTGAGGAGTACAGATTACGATTGGTTGTAAGGTGGGTGATGTGCCCCTGCGATCTTCTGATTTGATCAAGTCTAATAAATGATCTAAATCGGAGACATCGTTGAGTATTTGAGTCAGCACTCCATCGCCAATCTGTTCTCGACCTAATTTAAGCTCGGGTGGGTCAAATGGGACATTTTCAAGGATGTAAGGGAGGTATCCTACTTCATTTCCGTCTGCATCGAAGGTGGGACCCATACTGAATTCAATTTTGCGGGTTTCTCCTGTTAACCACATGGAGTTAGCTAGATGTATAGCTATGGCTTCGGCTAAGTTGTCTGCTAGGGTTGGTTCGATGACTCGTTCGCCGATAGGGACACTCCAAAATTCACTCCCAGATCCATCTGTCGAGGTTATGGGTGTGGCGTGCCAGTGAGCTGGCGGCTGCCTTTGCATAATAGCTTTTCGTTTAATCGGGTGAATAATTCTCTTATCTCTATACGGCGTTCCTGCGCGTGAGTCATCAGTGGGCTTGTCTACATGGACTATGATCTCATCCCCCTCAGGGTGTCCCTGGTTATGCATGGCGCTGTCACCGTATCCTACTTTGATTACGATTGTGATGCGACCATTAGTGTCTTCGATTTTGGATGATGGATACGCAATGCCTCCTATGGGTAGGGTCTTGGCTGTAGTTGGGTCAAGTATTTTGTCTGGTTTGGGATCAATGTATGGATAACAAAAGACTTCTTTGGCAAACTCGGGTGAGCCATATTGATCGGCATATTTTCCGTACAAGTCAATCAATGAGTTCATCATCTTCTCAACGGTATCTTTGTTGTTATAGGTTGGCAAGTTGTACCCACTCAATATCGGGGGTGTAATGGAAATTCTTGGGTAAATTAAGCGGT
>CAYILS010000099.1:0-3461 GCA_964364325.1 uncultured Pseudomonadales bacterium | reverse complement strand
TATAATTACTTTTCGATTAGAAAGGCGCGATTATGACTGTGATAGAAGTAGCAAATATTAACCGTGGAAAGAGTAATATTTTAGCCAATGCTTCTGTTTTTCGCGACACAGGGCTTGGGTTGAGATGGGTAGAGTATAGCCTCCCTGAAGATAATACATTTGAAGGGAGGGTTGTTGCGTCTACTCGTGGTTCAGTAGCGATTGTCGAATTTGTGAGTCAACACTATAACGAGCGACGCTTCAACGTTAACCCTACTGTTAACTCGTTGATGCTTGGATTGCATGATGACCACCATATGAGTATCAGTTATCTAGATGTAAATGGTTGGAGCGAAGCTATACTAGTTATGGACAATGGCCGATTGGTTGAGGAGAAATTCGATACGGGATTTTTGGATTTTGTAGGATTAACAATACCACAATCAGCAGCTTCTGCGATTATGCAGCATTTGTCTTCCCCAGGAGAGTAATGCTCTCAATTTATTTGCTAATATGTAACTATGCAAATATTTAGTGGGTCATCGAATCAGGATTTGGCGAAGAAAATAGCGAAGGTAGGGGATTTTGAGTGGGGTAAGGTTGAGAGTTCGCAGTTTGAGAATGGGGAGCGAAGGGTAAGGATAGATTCTAGGAGAGACCTGCCTGCGCAGGCAGGGAAGAGAGATTCTATCGGGGGAGTGATTGTGCAGTCGCTTTCACATCCAGTGGATGAGCATTTAATCGAGTTTTGCCTACTATCTGATGCACTCTCCAGGGATGGATACACGAATTTAGTAGGAGTGATTCCGTGGCTCGGCTATTCTAAACAAGACAAAGTATTTTTACCGGGAGAGTCACTGGCCGCGAAAGTGATCGCGCAGATTATCCAAACAACCAAAGTCAAGAAGCTGATTACTTTTGATTTGCATAATAGAGCGATTACCGGATTTTTTGATATCCCTGTTGTTGAACTATCGGCGAAACAGATTTTTTTGGAATACTTTTCCAAAAAAATCACGGTGAGTGAATGGGTAGTGGTCGCACCGGATGAAGGGGCAGTTAAGTCGAGTGCGTACTATGCAAGAGAACTAGATCTCCCGATCGCGTATATCGATAAACGCAGAGATCTGAAAACGGGACGAGTCGTGGTGGCGGGGATGACGGGTGACGTAGAAGGGAAGCGCGTGATTATTATCGATGACATGATCGTGACGGGGTCGACCATGATGGAGAGTGCACGGTACCTGAAAAAACAAGGTGCCAAAAGTGTGACCGTGGCAGCGACTCATCACCTGTATGTCCCTGGTGTGCAAGAAAAGCTGGAGAAGAGTGCGATTGATGAGGTGGTGGTGACGGATAGCGTACAGCATACAGCATACAGCAAACAGCATAACCGTAAGCCGCAAGCTGTAAGCCATAAGCTCAAGATCTTGAGTGTGGCGCAGCTTATAGTTGACGAACTAGAGTAAAATGTTTGGATATGGCTTTAGAGATTGTCAAATTGAGAGTGTTACAAGATAGATCGGGAGATGGTTATACAACTGTCGATCGTCCTGTGGTATATGTGAATAGTCAAGTTAGATTTTGTGAAGAAAACGGTGACCAGACTAAGAGTTTGACTAGGTGGTTAAACCAAACCATCATGAGGTGGCCATCTGAACAGACTAGAGGAGAACTTTTTGTCTCAGCTCTTAATGATATTTATGGCGAAGATTGGAGTGTGCTAGTAGCAGATCCAATGTCTATGATTCGAAAGAACGGTCAAAGTTTAGATTATCATAAAGCAGTGGCTCAAATTGGAAGACTAGGATTTCCGCCTCAAGATTATTAGAATAGTTGACGAACTGCGCTAAATTTGTCATACTACACCAGTTCCCCGAATGAGTTTTATCGTTTATCAAGTTTGCCAGGTCAACAAGTTTGTGAGTTATCTCATTTTTATATCATAGGAGGTCAGGTATGCCAGTCGCCAAAGTTACGAAAAAAGTAGTAGAGGAAACACAAGTTGAGTCGATTGTGAAGCCTGTGGAACCAGTGGTTGAGCCCAAAGTAGAAGTAAAACCTGTCGAACCAGTAACTCCCGCGGCCGCACCAATCGTCATTCCCCCGAGCCCTCAAATGCAGCCAAGATCTGGGTATCAAAATGCTCGCCCACTGCAAAATAGACCCATGAACAATAACTACAACCAGCGCCCAGCCTTTAACTCACAACCCCCAAATGGAGCCGATATCGAGCCGATTGCTGGCTATCTCGATGATTCCAACGATGGCCACGCCGTCATCCGCCCCCAATTCCATCCCACTGAGCGTGATGCCTACATGTCCTCGATGGTGGTGCGACGCCTCGGACTACGTCCTGGCGACTATATCGAGGGGACGGCGCGCAAACCCAAGGATAACGAGCGCTACTGGGCTCTGGTGACGGTGAATAAAGTCAACGGCAAAGCCCCAAGTGAGACCCACAAACGGGTTAAATTCCACAACCTGACCCCAATTTATCCAATCCAAAAAATCGTGCTCGAGATGGGTGCCCAGCCACTGTCTAACCGGGTAATTGATCTGGTAGCCCCAATCGGTCGCGGTCAGCGTGGCATGATTGTAGCTCCTCCTAAAGCCGGCAAAACCACCATTATGAAAGATATGGTGACGGGTATAGCCAAGAATTATCCTGAGATCCATTTGATGACGGTGCTGATCGGTGAGCGTCCCGAAGAAGTCACCGATATCCGCCGCCACCTAGAAAAAGTGACCGAAAACTCGGTGATGAAGGGGGAGTGTGCAGCCAGTAACTTTGACGAGCCGGCCGAAGACCAAACACGTGTCGCGGAGATCGCCCTAGAGCGCGCTAAGCGCCTCGTAGAAGAGGGAATGGATGTAGTGATCCTCCTCGACTCTGTTACCCGGTTGGCTCGAGCATACAACCTGGCAATACCTACTTCGGGTCGTACACTGTCGGGTGGATTTGACCCCGCCGCTCTCTACCCGCCCAAACGCTTCTTCGGCGCTGCGCGCAAGATGGAAGATGGAGGGTCGCTCACCATCATAGGTACTGCGCTCGTGGATACCGGTTCCCGTATGGATGAGTTGATCTACGAAGAATTTAAGGGTACGGGCAATATGGAGCTGGTCCTGGACCGTAGGCTCTCAGAACGCCGCATCTTCCCTGCGATTGACGTCTACAAATCAGGCACTCGCCGTGAAGACCTCTTGTTCTCGAGCTCTGACTACCAAAACATCGTGATGATGCGACGGATGCTCGATATGCTCAACGACGACGAGCGCACCAGTGTGCTCGTGGAGCGGCTCAACAAATCGAAGAGCAATAAAGAGTTTCTAGCAATGTTAAAAGAAGGATAAAGCCCTCCTTCGCATAAATGCTTCGGCGGGTAAAAGTTCCTCGCGATGCTGAAGGAGGGGTAATTTTTGGTTGAATAGGTCGCGATACATTTTGCACTCCTAGAAGGGAGTGATATGTCGCCAAA
>CAYILS010000098.1:0-3465 GCA_964364325.1 uncultured Pseudomonadales bacterium | reverse complement strand
TATCAGTATGACATCTTGAGAATAATATATCAACTAATTTCAGGAAAAGGCCTTAACAATACGCATGCCTATTTTTGTTTTAATGTTTCGCTAATTGCATTCGCAATTTGTTTTATATCGGGTTCCGCGTAGCCACGCGTCGTTAGGGCAGGGGTGCCAAGGCGCAGGCCGGAGGGGTTCCAGGGTTTGCCGGTTTCGCCTGGTACGGTATTTTTGTTGGCGATAATGCCCACTTTTTCTAGTGCAAGTGCCGCATCTTTACCGGTCCATCCACGCGAGCGTAGATCGACGAGTACGAGGTGCTTGTCGGTACCACCGGAGACGACATCAAAGCCTGCCTTGATTAGTTCATTTGCCAGTACCTGGGCGTTTTTGACAACTTGAGAAGAGTAGACCTTAAACTCTGGCTGCATGGCTTCATGCAGTGCTACACCGATACCGGCGATTGAGTGGTTTTGGGGCCCGCCCTGGAGCGAGGGGAAGACCGCAAAATCAATTTTTTCCGCCACTTCTTCACCCAACAGTTTTTTACTAGCGAAAATCATGGCGCCAATGGGGCCGCGCAAAGTCTTGCGGGTGGTCATGGTAACGACGTGGGCATGGGGGAAGGGGCTAGAGTTGGCGCCACCCGCGATGAGTCCGGCCTCGTGGGCAACGTCGGCCATATATATAGCACCTACGGTATCGGCAATTTCGCGCATCCGCTGGTGGTTGATCTCGCGAGGGTAGGCAGTACCACCACTAATCAAAATTTTGGGCTTCACTTCTTTGGCGATCTTTTCGATAGTATCGTAGTCAAATACTTTAGTTGTCGGGTCGACCGAGTAAAAATAGGTGTCGTAGATGCGAGAGGTAAACGAGATAGGTTTGCCGGTATCCGGGAGCTTCCAGCCATGGCTCAAGTGGCCGCCATCGTAGAGCGACATGCCGAGCATTTTGTCGCCGGGGTTGAGGAGAGCCGCATAGACGGCAAAGTTGGCGATGGTGCCGGTGACCGCCTGGACATTGACGTGCCAGTCGGTTTCAGTTAGGCCAAAGGCCTGGAGCGCCCGCTTTTCTACTAGTGCCTCGATCTCGTCGATGTACTTGTTGCCCTGGTAGTAGCGCTTGAAAGGCTGGCCTTCAGAGTATTTGTTCATCAGGACACTGCCCACCGCTTCGCGCACAGCGTCAGAGACAAAGTTCTCGGAAGGGATCATCTCGAGATCAGACTGCTGGCGTGCCTCTTCTGATTTGATCAAATCATAGATTTCGGGGTCGGTTTGTTGTAAGTTCATGTCTTTATTATACGTTGTCTGAGAGTTTGCTGCCATTCCAAGTCGAAAATCAGCTCATGGAAACGAGGAATGAAAGACTCTGGGGTAATCGCAAGGTATAATATGGGCATGACTGAGATTATGGTTGGAGGAATTTATCCAAAACGCTTACCGGCTGGCCTACACGGACTAGACGGCCTTGTGGCGATCACGCATTTTGTTAAATCGGATCGGCTATATGGATGCGTTGCAACGTATCTAGATGAGGCGCCAATACCATCGGTAGCGTGGGCTGTTTTAGCAGATACTACTAAGTATATGATTGCTACTGGTGGTTCGTTTGATGAAGATACTCTGTTGGGTGATATGGTTTGGCGTCTATCTAGCTCCCAACTCATAGCGCAAATACAAAAATTTAGTGGGCACAATCCTGCCATTATAGATATAATAAGGCGATATGATTTTTGACGGACGAGCGTTCGCGCGAGAAATAGAGCAGCAGGTGAATTACAAGGTACGGAACCTTGTAAAAAAACCAAGAATTGTGAGTGTATTGGTAGGTGATGACCCCTCGAGTGAACTCTATACCAGATTAAAGAAGCAGGCGGCAGAGAGAGTAGGAATCGTATTTGAGGTTGTGCGATTAGAATCAGGATTTAGTAGCGACCAGAATCAGGGTTTAGGATCTAGAATAAAGGAAATTGGAGAGCGGGAGGATGTAACGGGAGTGATGGTGCAACTGCCACTGCCGGGAGTCTCCCGGAAGGATACCCAAGAGATTGTCCAAGTGATACCACTGGAGAAAGATGTGGATGGGCTCAGGTGGGAAGAATCTGGTATAAAGCCAGCTACGGTGCGGGGTATTCTATCTATCGTGGACGAAATTGCGACGGGAAAGACAAAATTTGTGGTGCTGGGGTCGCGCGGGGCGGTGGGGCTACCACTGACTCATTTTTTACGCGAAATGGGGAAAGAAGTGATCGAGGTCGAGTCTGATACTCCCGAGCCTACAAGGAGAGTCCTCGTAGGTGAGGTGGTGATCAGCTGTGTGGGGAAGGCAGGACTTGTCACTGAGGAGATGGTGAGAGATGGGGTAGTGGCGATAGATGTGGGGATGAGTGAGGTGGAGGGAAAGGTGGTGGGCGATATGACCCAAGGGGTATACGACAAGGCGAGTATGGCTGTCCCTGTGCCTGGGGGAGTGGGACCTGTTACAATCGCGTCGTTAATGAGAAATGCATGGGAGCTAGCTGACAAATCAGGAACAGGGAAGTAATGCAGAATACAATAACGAGGTAAAGCTTGGTTTGTTCCTCTGGATCCAGTATAGAATTGACTTGCTTTTGCATGACACAGCGCTAGGCCCTGAAGAATGGCTCAACCGATACGAAAGTGAGCTCCGAGAACGGATTAGTAAGGAAGACTGATACTCTTCGATATATTGACTGATACATATCTATTACGCATAATTCCCGCATGAGTGAATCATCAATCGGAGTTCCATGGGAGGCGCTGTCACCGTATGACCAGCTATGGCACCTTCACTTTACTAGAACAGTAAGGGATGAATCAGGGAAGGTTGTTGGTACTGCCACTGAGGAGCAGCGGGCGGAGTATCTGGAAATGATGAGAGAGATTAGAGAAAGTGCAACCACAAATAGTTAGAGGTCTGTGCTATAATTCCAGAGTTATAAAAATTTACATCTAGATGACATTTCTCCTGCTAAGGACACCGTCGCTAAGAGCTATGGTTGTCTACGACAGAGTCGCTAGAGAAGTATAAGGAGATACAGATATGGCAGTCGCCAAAAAAGCAGCGAGAGTTGCTGAGAAAAAAATAGTTAAAAAAGCCCCAAAGGTAGAGAAAATTGAGAAGAAGGTAGAGAAAGTGGTGGAAGTTGTGGTGGGAAAAAAGGTTGAAAAAGTAGTTGAAGCCCCCAAAGTGGAAGTGAAGAAAGAAGAGGTCAAAGAAGTAAAAATAGTTAAAGAATTTGAATCATTGCCTAGTCTCAAAGACATGCTCGAGGCTGGTGTGCACTTTGGCCACTCGATCAAACGCCGCAATCCCCGCATGGATGACTATGTGTATGCTGTCAAAAATGGTGTCCAGATCTTTGACCTCGTCCAATCACGCAAGGCTCTGAGTGATGCCTGTAACTATATCGCCGAGGTAGTAGCTGGTGGTGGACAGATCTTGCTGGTGGGTACC
>CAYILS010000097.1:0-3469 GCA_964364325.1 uncultured Pseudomonadales bacterium | reverse complement strand
GAGCCGGTCTGGAGTTCGTCGAGGAATTGGTTGACGCCTTTGGCCCAGGCACCGCCTGGTGAGGTGGCATTGTATTTGGTCATGATCTGCTCGGGCGTCTTGAGTCCGTAGGCCACATACTTTTCGGCTATTCCAGAGACAAAGGTATTAATCCCCTCTTCCCAGGTGTCAAAACAGAGGGTGCCGGCCGAGTGGATGCCCCAACCCCAGGCATTATGACAGTTTTTGGGCATCAATTTGCCTAGATTTGACTCTTGCTGGGCGATGGCGACTACCAGGTAGGGATCCAACTCAAAATGGTCAGAGACTTTGACGATATAGTCCCCCATCCCGGCCATGGGAGATTTGTAATGGGCGAGGTAGCGATTGATGAGCATGGGACGCGCGTCTTCTTTGGCGAGGGCTGTTTTGATTTCGAAGGTCACTCTAGGTAGTGCGGCAAAGGTAATGGGCTGATTTTTGAAGTCTTGGAGCTCCTGGCGGATGAGACCGCGAATATCTTTGGTACGAGCGGCGCTACCATAGAGATTGAGCGTAAATACTAGCGTCAAGACAGTGACCGGCAACCACAACACAACCTTGAGAAAGGAATTCATGCATCCAGCTTACACTAAAACTAGTCTTTGTTCCACACGAGCCACTTTTCCTCGACTTCTTTCTCGAGATTGATCTTGTGGTGGCGGGCCAGCAGGAGGACATGGCAAAACACGTCGGCCATTTCCTTGTGGAAGTCCTCTTCTATCTGTGCCTTGCTTTTGTCTTTTTGGCGGGCTTTGCCGGTCAACATGAGGTAGCTCTGGATGAGCTCGCCCATTTCCTCTTGGAGCTTGAGGATGTACCAGTTGGAGTCCCTTCTGATACCGAACTTTTTGGCGTAGGCGTCGGAAACTTTTTTGATTAACCTAGTAACTTTGTGGACGTTCATACGGTAATTATAGCACTGGTGAGCTGGTTTGACATAGTCAAGCGGATTCGAGATTGGTGGCAACTTGCTCAAATAGTTTGATCACGGTTGCTTGATCTTTGATGCGCTGGTCAAACTGCGTGAGCGTCTCACTCCCCAACTGATTAGATAACTCGCTAAACATGAAGACGGCCATAGGTTGGAGCCAACGCTTGCCTGGCGTGACGGCGAGGAGGATATCCATCGAATTGTGATCCCAGCCGTATTTTTGTATATGTTCGACAGCTAAGCGAAATATTTTTGCTCCTGCCAACTGCGATGACTTGTAGGTGTCCATACAAAGGTATTTTAGTATACTTATCCAATGAATATAGCGGTTGTATATGGTTTGCCTTCGAGGCGATTGCTCAGCACCAAGTACGGGGCAACGGACGAAGACTCCGCCGAGATTGCCGACAAAGTGGTGCTGGCTCTGAAGTCGCTGGGAATGAAGCCAACGGTTTACCCTATCAGCGAAGACACGATTGAGACGATCCTAGACATCAAAACAGAGTGTATCTTTAACCTGATCGAGTGGTGCGGACTGGATATCGCACTGAGCCAAAAAGCCTTTAATTGTTTCCGGCAGCTGCAAGTGCCGGTGACCGGGTCGAGCGAGGAACTTTTTGTGCTGACCGGGGATAAAGCTAGGCTCAAGGGTGAACTACAGAAACATGGAATATCGACTCCGCGGGGTGCGATATTTAGGACGGGAGAAGAAGAGGTGCCAAGCTGGCTGACGTATCCGATGATCGTGAAGCCGTCGCTAGAACATTGCAGTATTGGTCTTGGGTATGACTCCATCGCGCACAACAGCGGCGAACTGAGTCAAATCGTTAAACGCCAAATAGCCACGTTTGATCAAAGCGTGGTGGCCGAGGAGTTTATCATCGGGCGGGAGTTGCTCGTGTATCTACTAGAAGAAGATGACAGAGTCCGGGTCTTGCCGATTGAAGAGATTTTGTTTAAAGGGAGTAACCCACTCGTTTTCCAAACGTACGAATCCAAATGGGGTGTCCAGCCGGGTGAGGCCGAGCCAGAGGACGTCGCATCAGACGCGGTCGTGGCCAAGCTGAGCAAGAAAGAGCAGGTAGTGGTCGAGCAGGAGAGCATAAAAGCGTTTAAGCAGCTGGGACTGCGGGGATATGGCCGCTTCGATGTGAGACTACGAGGTTTGATGCCGTATCTGTTAGAGACCAATGCCAACTCCTCGGTATATGATGGCGAAGGTGAATTTAATGACCCTGACCAAGAAGTGATTTTCGGGATCAAGTTTAGTGAGTACGTACTAAAAATCGTCCAGTCGGCGCTCTATCATCATAACCGTGGCGATGTCATTTGATTTCAGTTTGGTGTGATAGTATGGGTGGGTGAAAAAACTAATACTCGCAGTAGTGATAGTTACTGTAGGGATGTATCTGTGGCAGAGCAAAAATCCAAGCGTAAAGGATGTTTTAGAACGGCAGACTGAGTCGGTTAAAGAGGCGATACTCATGCCCTTTAGTGAAATGACTATCCCCTCTTTGCGGTCGCGGACGTACAGCAGTCAGTTGGGTGAGCTAAAACAGTATAGTGACAGCTCGACGTACACCAGTTACCTCACTAACTACAACTCCGATGGGCTCAAAGTCAACGGTTTGCTGAATATTCCCAAAGGCGACAAGCCGGAAAAGGGCTGGCCAGCCATTATATTCGTGCATGGCTATATTGCGCCCTCTACCTATAAAACCACGGAAAAGTACACCGATTATGTCAACTATCTAGCGAGAAATGGATTTGTGGTCTTTAAGATCGATTTAAGAGGACATGGTGAGAGCGAGGGCGAGCCTGGGGGTGCCTATAACTCGCCTGATTATGTAATCGACACGCTCAACGCGAGGGCGGCGCTTGCGAACGCTGACTACGTCAACCCTGAAGCGATCGGGTTGTGGGGACATAGCATGGCAGGGAATGTAACCTTTCGCTCGTTTGTGGCAGCCCAAGATATCCCGGCCTTGGTGATTTGGGCGGGCGCGACTTACAGCTACGAGGATCTGGCTAAGTACGGGCTAAACGACCACAGCTACCGGCCGCCCACCAACAGGACAGAGGTACAAAGACGCCGCAGTCAGTTGCGCGAGACCCATGGTGAGTTTAGCCTCGAGAGCGAGTTTTGGCGCCAAGTGGCTCCCACCAATTACTTGGACGGAGTGAATGGAGCGATCCAGGTACACCATAGTGTTGACGATACGGTAGTGAATATTGGCTATAGCCGTGATCTAATGAGTATCTTAGATAAAACTGCTATCCCCCACGAGCTGTTCGAGTATCCAAGTGGTGGCCACAATATCTCGGGATCCCCCTACTCCCAGGCTATGGAGCGGACGGTGGAGTTTTATAGGGAAAGGTTGAGGTAGGTGAGATCAAGATTAGCTTGAACTTTCTCGTACGCAATTTTCTGGATTGATTATTATGAACTATTTTCTATTAAAAATAGTCTCATGGTTTTTTACCCAACTAGTTTGGCTTCCATGGAGTAAATCGTAT
>CAYILS010000096.1:0-3509 GCA_964364325.1 uncultured Pseudomonadales bacterium | reverse complement strand
CGTTTATAGCGCGCGCTAGCCGAGAGGTTGTCACCTATCGGCATATCAGGGTCGACAATATGCTCATTCACCAGGCTGTGGCCGAGGCGCTTGATCTCTTCTACGATCTGTCTATACACAGGAAGCATCGTTCGATCCAGTGATACAGCCGCAGCAAAATAAACTTTCATCGTTCGTCTATCGTACTTTACGTAATTGTTGCTTACAAGACGCTCACAATATCATAAACTGACTCAATCGAGGCCGTCGCGATCTGACTCACTCCCCCCACATAAATTGTCTGCATCCCGTTGCTGCTGGCTCCCTCAATATCGAGATCTTCCCTGTCCCCTACATAGACCATGTTCTCTGGCTCCAGCTTAAGAGATTCGATCGCTAGAAGGAAGGGAGCCGGCTCTGGCTTGACCCAGTTGTGGTCATAGCAAGCTATAAGCGGATCAAACAACGAATCTTCCACACCCAAATAATGCAATTTTTTCTTTATTTCGACTGCTCTTCCATTTGAGATAATGAATAATAGATACTTCTTAGCCAACATCTTCATCAGCTTAGCTAGGCGCACATCTTTTTTTACATATTTTTGCAGAGGTACCTCGTTCCAAATTTTCTGAAATATTTCTTCTCCCGGGAGACCAAAACTATTTAAAGTCATGGTATTACTACGAAACCTCTCTCGTCGTATCAGATACTCTTCTGCCAGCTCATCGCTATCTTGACCAAGCCTCCGCGCCGCCTCAACCACTATATCCTGTCCTACCGCCATCTGCAGTTCAGCTGTCGAGTGATATAGCGTCCCATCCACATCAAACCCCACCGCCTTAATCTGTTTGACATCCAACATAAAATCCACTATACCATACTTAGAGGATCAACCCCTAAGTAGATCAAACTATGCCATCGAAGAATATCATAAAAACGTACGTCGCTGATAGCTACTACCACGTTTACAATCGCGGAGTCGAAAAAAGAACCATTTTTCAAGATGAGCAAGATTATAAAGTCTTTCTCTCATACCTCCAGTTTTATCTCACCCAGCCACTTAGAGGATCAACCTCTAAGTCGTTCCCGTCTCAACAACTCAAAAACCATACTCAAAACATAAAAATAATTGCCTACTGTCTCATGCCCAATCACTTCCACTTGTTCCTAAAGCAAAGAGATAGCCAAGCAATGAATCACTTTATGCGGTCTATCTCAACACGATACTCGATGTATTTCAATAAACGCTACAAAAGAGTTGGGCCGTTATTCCAGGGCATCTACAAGGCCGCATTTGTCGATAATGAGATGCAGTATCTTTATTTGTCCAAGTATATCCACCTCAATCCAACCGATTTGCCGGGATACAAAGAGCAGGAAAAATTAGTCTATTACCCCTACTCTAGCTATAGAAATTATTTGGGAATTATCCATCAAAGTTGGATACAGCCACAGGAGATAGTCGAGTACTTTTCTAAAGAAAATCATCACACACCTTATCAAGAATTTGTTGAAGATGGTCAGATTAGCGAAGAAATATCTACTCTCAAAAATCTCACTCTCGACCACGACACTTAGAGGATCAACCCCTAAGTAATACAAAATACATCATGCTGGATCCTGACTATACTGCTCTCCCCTGGCAATGGCCTCTTCTGCTCGCTGGAGCTCTGTGCCTACGTACATCGCGTGACCAGCGTCTTTGACATATCCCCAGTCGGTGATCTGCCAGGCAACTTCTTGGGCTGTACGACCTTCAAACATTTTCAACGCTGGACCACCACCTGGCTCATAGAGCGTACAGCGAATCAGTTTGACCGCCTCCTTGGGCATCCGCTTGAGCTCGACTGTCACCGCCATAGGTACCGCTTGCTTCTCGTAGCGCAGTTTCCATCCCTCCCAGGCCTGAGCATCAGCCCTGTCGATTACTTCCACCACAAAATTAGCGCGCAAGTCAAAATCAAAGTGCACCGCTGGCGTATATCCCGATTCTTTCTCATAGTGGTCCATCAACAGATTTTCAACCAAACTAAAGTCATCGCCGTACATATGGGCCGAATGGGTAATCATAGTCAGCGACCCCATGGGGTACCCGCCGTAATCGGCGATATCCTTTTGTAGTTTGCGTAGGGCAAAGGTGTTGCGGGGCCAGCCATGCACCATATCTTGAGAGCGGAAATGGCAAGTCAGATAAAACTTAGAGTCCTGCACGCTACCCAAGATCATCACGAGACAAGGCGTATCGCCGTTATTGGCGTTAGACCAGTCCAACTTAGGATCGGTCGTGATCGCAATCATCTTCTTGCTATCGGGTCTATTTTTGAGTAGCTCCTTCATCTGCTGGATTTGGTCTACCCCAAAGTGTTGGCGCATCCGCCGACCGTAGTTGTAGGCCACGCCAGGCACTTCCCGATCCGTCATAATCTCGGCGTAGTATGCCTCCAGCTCTCCTCGCTCAAATGGCAAGTATTCGGGGAAATACACCTGGGTCGGGTCCTCCCCTTCGATGACTGCCGTTAAGTTCAAGATCTCCTTGAGCTCATTATTCTTACTGTACCTCGTGTGCTTGGGTCGACCGTACTTATAGATTTCATTCAGCAGTTTCAGCCAGGTTTGGGCCACGGTTTTGCCGTGGACATAAAAACCGGTTTGCTCGCTGGGCAGCACCTCCACTTTTGGTTCTGTCTTGGGGAATTCGCGGATTTCTTTGCTAAATGGCTCTTTTTTAACTTTAGACAGTTCTTCCATTTTTTCTATCAACTGATCTTTGGTACGGCCACGCAAATCAACTACTTCGATCTTTTCCCTAAACTCCGCAATCACGCTATCAGGGATCTCCGCCTCAATCTCTCCGCGCCCCTTGATAATCTTGCGTTTCTCGTCTATCCCAAACTTCATAAACATTAAAAGTGAGTGTCCCGAGAGTGACATCTCCGACCCCCAGATCACGATGGTGCGGATGTTGGGGTTGGCCATCACATTACGGATCATGGCATTGATACCCTGCGCGCTGTAGAGGTTACCGATTACGTTGTATGGCAACTTGTCGACAATGCGCTCAACTATGCCTCTCTCTGTCCAGAGCGTACAAATCCCTACATGATTTGTGGAGTCTTTAACTTTCAAAATATCATGATAAAGTTTAGGCCAGTTCTCAATAGGTTTCACCGATTTCATTACTAGATGTTACCAGAATCTAATCTTTACGCCCACTAGGTCAAAACGGGTCAGGGGTTAGCCGCTTTCGTCCTACATACTGGCTCAGTATTACTTTCCATAGCCAATCTATTACACGAAAAGCTTGCAATACCAGCTATCAAACTGATAAATTCTAGGCCACCATCGGTCGGAAGACCTCTCTTACACAAACGACACCCTGCTAAGTTTATTGCCTCACCCAAATCTACTCCAAACATATCCTCATATTCACCAGCGGTAAAACTAATTTTGCCACCCTCAACTTTGAGCAGTTTCATGTACCCACTCAATATCGGGGGTGTAATGGAAATTCTTGGGTAAATTAAGCGGTG
>CAYILS010000095.1:0-3518 GCA_964364325.1 uncultured Pseudomonadales bacterium | reverse complement strand
TCCAGGCGCGATTGATCACGCGCTTTCATGGCGATCTTCATCTGTTCCTGTAAGTCGATCAAGATACTCATTATTTCTTCTTAGAAGCGTTCATCCGCTGCATACGATCCACGTATTTTTTACGTTTGATTTCGTTGTTGCGTTCCTTGCGGAGCATCGAAGGAGATTTGTGAAACTCGCGTTTGCGTGTTTCTTCAATCACGTTTTCGGTCATGACTTTTTTCTTAAAACGACGGATTACTCCGTCAGGCGACTCGTCTTTTTTAGCTTTTACTATAATTGGCATTTTACTTAGACACCCCCTTGATCATCTCTAGTAGGTCATTCAAATGTAATGTGGTGCGCTCTTTTTGCTCACCCTTATCTGACCCAGAGAACAACATGTGTCCAGAGTTGTGGTAAACCCACCGCTCCGAATCTTCACGTTCGACTATTTTATCATAAATAGGCTTCAGCGGCAGTTCTACCCCAGGAGCAGTCTTGATTTTGAGATGGCCATGCTGGGTATCACTAATCACCACGATGTCATAACCCATTTTTTGGGCAGTTTTAGACACGTCATCCGCCGCGGTGGTCACAATGATCCCCTTTCCCCAGGCGGACTCAAATTCTTCACCTTCATTGACCGCCTCTTTCCCTTTTTGCCAGTCTTTGAGTCGCTGGTACACCCCGTCTAAGTAGACAAATACCATGCGCAAGACCGCTTCGTTGTCATGCGTCTGCAACCGGTGGAGCGCGGGGATAATCTCGTGGAGCATCAATGACATCCGTGCATGCTCAGTCCCCGGCCAGTAGCAATCCTGGAAAGTATCGACGTCCAGTGCGATATCCACCATGGTCTTCAAGGCTTCGTCGGTGGGCGAGATTAGTCCTTCCGCCACCAGCTCTTCCCAGACCAGTTTGGAGGCACAGGTGGTAAAGCCTCCGGGTTTGTGGTGGTCAAATTTCCCCATCCCCACATCCAGATGCACGATGTTCGGATCATTGTCAGGGGGAAGGCCTTTGTAGGTCGTCGGAGCGGGCACAAATTCAAATTTCGCGTCCCCAAACTGGGGCTGGTTAAACCGCACCAAGAGCCAGCTGCTCATGATGGCATCTAGATCTGGATGGATATGCGTCACAATCATCTTGGTCATACCTCATTCTAACATGTAGCCTGCCCTCAGAGTCCCCCGATTCTTCGCAGCCGGGAACATGCCCATTTCCAAACGAATAGATAAAAATAGCTGAGAGATTGCCGCGCGTTCCAATAGAAAAAATTGCGCAGGTCGGGTAGACCGAGAACTAGGTCAATTCGTCACCAGACGAATATGACCGATTTTCGACTTGGAATGGCGGTAAGCTCTCACACAACTCAGCTTTTCTATCCACTCTTTTGCACGAACCATATGAGTGAGCCGCCCCGTGCTGGCGGGTCAGCACAAAAAATTAACTAAAAAACAAATCCTGCACCGTCACGCCAATCAACAGTGCGATCAGGAGGAACATCCCAATGCCATTCGCATAGCGCTCGACCTTCACCACCCGTTTCCTCCCTACAATTTTCTCCAGTACGATCATCATCAGTCGCCCGCCATCGAGCGCGGGGATCGGCAACAAGTTAAAGATAGCTAGGTTCAGAGAGATAATGCCGGCAAAACGCGCCATCGTCACCCATCCCTCACGGGCCGCACTCTGTCCCACCTTCACGACCGCCACCGGACCAGAGATATTCTTCAGTAGCTCCACCGGATGCAAGAAAATGCGAATAAACTCTTTACTCCACCCAATTGCCTCCTTCATCCCCTCCACTGCTCCATAAAAAGGTGCCTGATACCACGCTTTCTTTTCGTAGGTGATGATCGGCACGGTCGAGACTCCTACCCCTAGCGCTCCCTCACCTTCTGGTGGATTCTCCCTCGGGATTACCTCTACGACTCTCGATGTGTCAGATTTACGCCCATTACTATCCACTTTAGCCAGATACAAACTAATCACCTGGCCTTTTTTATCCTTGACCAGTTCCACAAACCGAGTAGACGTTTCGATCTCCTCGTCCCCTACTCGCACCACCACCTCCCCTTCTTTGATATCGGCGAGTTCCGCGGGCGACCCCTTGGTCACCGCGGTTACCATCACCTGCTCACCCTCAAATTGCGGGATACCCAGGTGCATATAGACTGCACTAAACATGAGGATGCCGATGATAAAGTTCATGGTCACCCCGGCCAGGATCACGAGTGCCCGCTGCCAGGCAGGTTTAGCAAAAAACATATGACTATGGGTGAGTGGATTGATTCGCTCCCACAGGGTCGGGTCAGATTCCTCACCGGCGAGGCGAACAAATCCGCCGATCGGCAGCCAGTTCAGGGTATATTCTGTTTCTTTGTATTTGAAAATTTTAAGCGCTTTGGGTGGTAATCCAATCCCAAATTCCAGGACATGGATTCCAAACAGTTTGGCAATCAAGAAATGACCTAGTTCATGAAGCAGTACGAGAACCGACAAAACCAAGATCGTTAACATTCAAATATGATACCATGCCTGTCCCAACAAGGTTACACCTCGTAGGTTACAAGCCGATCAAACCTACAAGGTGTAACCTTGAAGGTCTTACATCGACGCGATCGACACCACTCGGATATTTTCACCCGTTTTACCCGACATCACCTTGATCATCGCTTCGATGGTCTTACTGGTATCACGCAAGTAGTCTTGTTTGAGTAGTTCGTCCACCGTTTCAGGCTTCATCGAGGCCACCTGCATGGCAATTTCTTTGCCTAGGTTCTGAAAGTCCTCGGTCTTGGCCACAAAGTCGGTCTCACAAGCTAGTTTGACCAGCGACCCTACTTTGCCGTTAAAGTGGACATAGGCAAAAACGTATCCAGCCTCCGTCACGCGCTCGGCTTTGTCTTCCGCCCGCTTCATCCCTTTTTTCTCGAGCCAAGCTTTGGCAGCTTTGACGTCACCTTCACACTCGGTCAGGGCTTTGCGTACATCCATGATGCCCGCGCCCGTTTCTTCTCGTAGTTCTTTGATTTGGTCTACCGTTATGGTCATTTTGCCCCCCTTGTCGCCGCTAGCTTTAGCCCTTTCTCAACTGCGGCAGTTACCGCCATGACCAGCATCACGACGGATTTGAGTGCGTCGTCATTGGCGGGGACCACGTGGGCTATACCAGTTGGGTCACCGTTGGTATCCACAATCGCCACGACCGGGATTTCCCGGTGGGTAGCTTCCCTCATCGCGGTGATTTCACGGGTAGGGTCGACGATAAAGACTACCTTGGGGAGGCCCTTGAGGGTCACGAGCCCACCATACATTAGCTCCAAACGGTCAATTTCACGTTTCAGGAGCACCTGTTCTTTTTTGGTGTATTTCTTGTAGTCACCGACCTCAAATTTTTTCTTCATGTCTACGAGTTTGTCGACCCGAGTCTTGATCTGTTCCCAGTTGGTAAACAGTCCACCTACCCAGTGGGTCGTCATAAAGGCCACGCCAAGGCGCTCGGCTTCCGACTTGATGGTTTCTGCAGCCTG
>CAYILS010000094.1:0-3546 GCA_964364325.1 uncultured Pseudomonadales bacterium | reverse complement strand
ATACCCCACCCCAGCTCGAGCATTCTTCCCAGCACGATCAGACTACCGAGTCCCGTGATAAAGGGAGCCACTCCGATCAAAAATCCGCGAAACGGGTCGCTCCTGGCTGTCGCGACTGACCCCAGCCGCTGACTCTCGCCCTTGCCTTCAAAGTCCGGGAGGATGGTGATCTCCCCTGTCCTCACCTGCAAGATTTCTGCCACTATCCAATGGGAGAGTTCGTGTAGGACGGTGCCCGGCAAGAATAGGAGACTATAAAAGACAATCCCGGGCTTGGTAGCGCCAAAGATGAGCAGACTGGTGCCCGAGATTTCGTACACCAATTTTTGGCGTAGCACCGACAAGATGATGATTAAACCGATAAAGAGCGCAAAAATATAACCGAGTCCCATGGACCGATTATAGACCGAATGTTTTTACTTTGGTGTTCTTTTTGACTTCGGCAAACCAGACGAGGAAGGCGTCGCGCAGTTTGGTCTGCTTGAGCTCTTCGGTGATAGAGGGTTTGACTTCGTCTAGCTTTTTGTCTTTGTACATGGTGGCTGCGCCGGCCTCGAACTGGGCTTTGACTTCTTCTTCGGTGGGGGTGATTTTGTCGGCGAGCAAGACTTCGACGGAGAGCTGAGTACGGACTTGCTTCTCCAGGTCTTTGCGGGTGAGGCCACGCTGCTTGAGCGCTTCGTCTAGGCCACCAGTTGACTCAAACTGGGTTTCGAGCATTTTGAGCTGCTCTTCGACTTTGGCCGGGTCGATAGTGACGTGGGCGTCGGCGATCGCACGGTCCAAAATCTTTTCGTTGACCATGTCGTCGAGGACCTGGGCACCGTAGCTCTTCTCTAGGCGTGAATACATTTCAAGACGTGAGACCGGGGAGTTGTCCACGATCGCTGGAACGAGCCAAGGGCCGACTTTGTAGGTCAGGAGGCCGACGACGACAACGACGAGGGAGAGACTGAGCGCTTTACTGCTTAACGATTTTTGCTTGCGAGTGAGCACTGGAGTAGGAGTCATCATGGGTTCAGTCATCGTGACTACTGGGGTGGTTTTTTTAGTAACTTTTTTGACGATTTTCTTGGTGGCTTTGGCCATATATGGATCTCCTAAATAAATAATCTACTTGCGCCAGTATACCACCCGCCGTAGCTTTCAGCTACGTCGAGGCAAGTCCTAATAAGGCAAATAGAAGTTACGAACCATAATGAGGACTGCCCCAACGACTGCGTGTGAGATGGTAATGGCCAGGAGATTGCGATATTCCTGGTAGTTGAAAATGTAGGTGATACCCATGGTAAGTGCGACCAATAGCATAATCGGACTATGGAAGGGAACGTGAGCGATAGTGAATACCAAGACAGATAGTGTAATCGTCCAGTAATTGTTCTTGAGAATACGCTCCATGCGGTAGGTAAAGTAGCCGCGGAAAATGAACTCTTGGATTGGAGCGGAGGCCAGCATATATAGCGCGATCCGCGTCCACAGTGAAGTGGTCGTGAGGGGATCAGTACCAATGAGCCATGCCCGGGTGGAGTCTGAGACGGAGCAGAGGATTGCCAGTGTCATCGCGATGATGGAGAGTGAAGGGGTGATCAGATAGCCCAGGGCTCGTCTAAAGTTGCGACGCGTCAGTCCGATATGAGACGGATGGGCTTTGTAGTGGTAGAGCACGAGCGAGCAGTAGATGCCACCAAACAACAAGATAAATGGGCGACTCGCCAACACTGAACTGTTTTCTCCCATGAGCACGAGTGGTATACCCAAGATAAAGAGTACTTCGAGGTAGAGACCGATTATTTTCCACATACGAGGATAGATTGTAGCAACTCAGCGGTTGTCTAGGTAGTGCCAAAGCGCGATCGAACCATATGATTTGTATGGTGACCAGCGACTGACTACCTTTTCGATAGTTACAGTGCTGGGACTATCTATACTATAGAGTTTGGCAAAGCCGTTTTTGAGCCCTAAATCGCCGTAGGAAAAGATATTTTCGCGATGCAAAGTGAAGAGTAAAAACATCTCGGCCGTCCAGCGACCAATCCCTTTGACCTTGGTTAGCTCGGTAATCACACTTTCGTCATCTAAAGTATCTAGATTATCTAGTCTAACCTCACCACTAAGCGTTTTAGCGGCGAGGTCTTTGATGTATTTGGCTTTGGCCCAGGATAGTCCGACGTCACGAAACTGCTGATCTTCAAACCTAGCCACAATTTCAGGCTGGATACTACCACCGATCAGACTCGCAAAACGAGTGAAGATGGCGCTGGCCGCTTTGCCCGCCAGCTGCTGATAGATGATATTGCGCGTTAAGTTGAAAAAATGATCTGCAGAGGGGCGATCCTCGAACCAGTCGGATAGCTTGACTGTTTCCAGAACCCCTAGGAGCGCCGGGTCGACTTTACTGAAATGAGCTTTGACTTTAGCTATAGGCGTGAGTGAGCTGATCATAGTTCTTCTAGGATGTATCCCCCTCCCTTTTTGGTGAGGATGGTGAGTGAAGCATTGGTCAGCGTACGATACCCTTCTTTGACATCTTTGATACCATAGTGTTCGAGGATGCGGTTGATCGCCCCGCCGTGGGTAACGATAGCAACATTTTGGTTCGCATGTTGTGCGTGAACGACTTTGAAAAACTTGGCAATACGATCTGCCATATCTCCGATCGACTCCCCTTTGTGTTTTTTCCATGCGCGCACACCACTATCACGAGCTGACTCAAACTCGACCCAGAGCTTTTCCTTGACTTCATCTGGCTCTATCTCCCATGCCCAACCAGCAAAAATACCCATGTCCCTTTCGCGCAGCTCGGGTGCGAGCTTGACCTCGACACCAACTACAGCAGCGATATGGCGTGCAGTTTGGTGGGCGCGTTCTAGATCTGAGCTGTAGAGTGCATCGACTTTGTGCTTGGTGATTAGCTGTGCGACTTGCTTGGCTTGTGCATGACCCACCGCGTTGAGCGGAACGTCGATCCACCCTTGGATACGTCGCTCTCTGTTATAGTCGGTTTCACCGTGCCTGATGATAATAATTTTTTGCGGCATAGCTATGTTACTTTTTTAATTCTTGTTGCATGGACTCGGGCAGCCTGCGCGTGGCTTCTTTATATGTCAGGCCGGACATTTGGCTGCCGTACTTTTGAACAAAATCAAAGACCAGTTGGGGACGGCGCTTGGAGGTGTCGCGCAGGACCCAGCCGATGGCTTTACGGATGAAAAATTCTTTTTCACCCATGAGTGGTACGGTAAGCTGCTCGAATAAATCGAGATTCCCCCTACCCTCCCGCAGGGGAATTAGTTGGGCTAAGATGGCGGCCCGGCGTACCCAGAAATTGTCATCTTTAATCCACTCTTTGAGTACTGTCGTCATTTTATCGGGATACTTTTCGCACAGTGTACCCACGAGCCACGCGGCGATACCGTCGAGCTGTGCCCAACCCGTTGAGGTCTCAACCATGTGTGTAATAAGGTGAAGATCTTTTAAGGTGAGATTGTCACGCAACTCTTCGAGGATACAGATGGCCACGGCACGCTCCTCGTGATATTCTCCTTC
>CAYILS010000093.1:0-3565 GCA_964364325.1 uncultured Pseudomonadales bacterium | reverse complement strand
TTTGCCTTGGTCTCGATAGTTTGTAAAAAATCCTTCTCAGATTTGCTCATACGCCACCGCAAATGCTTTCCTTGCTCTATAGAGCAAGGACTCTGTCGCTTTAAAAGATAGCTTCATGGCGAGGGAGATCTCTTTAACGCTCATCCCTAGTTCAAATCTAAAGGACAAAACATCTTGATAATCTTTTGATAGTCCTCGGTATGCTTTTACGAATCGTCCCCGCAACTGTTTCTTCTCCATGGCAAACTCGGGGGTCTCGACTGTTTGCACGAGCTCTTCAAATAGAGGGGATGTCTTCTCCACCAGCTCGCGGACATAGCGCTTACGGTAAAAATCCGCCGCCTCGTGCCGGGCAATCGAGAGCAGCCACGACAGCACGCTGGCCTCACCTCGGTAGAGTAGAAGGGAATCAAATGCCGACAAAAACGTCTCTTGGAGCACATCCTCGCTATCTTGTTCGCTCGGCAGTTTGGCTAGGAGATATCTACGCACTTTGGGCGCATACGCATGGTAAAACCGCGTCGCCGCCCCCTTCTCTCCCGCCAACACCGCTTCTACAATCTGCTCCATACTTTATGGATTATACGCGAGTGGTATATACTTCGCTTATGGCAACCACCTACAATCTGGGCGACTGGCTAGATTTCCAAGGCTCTACTGCAACCACCGAGTATTCTGGCGCCGGTAGTTTGATCAACAACATTCTCCCCAACGTCTATGTTGCTGGCGGAGTCATCATCTTCTTTATGATTATCTTTGGCGGCTTCACCATCATCGCCAACGCCGGTAGTCCAGACAAGATTAAGGATGGCACCAAAACCATCACCTCTGCTATAATGGGGCTATTAGTACTCTTTGGTTCCTATTGGATAATCCAAATCATCCAAGTAGTCACCGGAGTCAATATACTAAGTGATTAAAATCATATGCCAGGAATAATCGGAGAGACAATCATTTCCCCAGTCACGAGCTACGGCGATGTCGGCACTGGCTTACCCACATTTATCACCAATGTCATCACCATTGTTTTTGCCGCCGCTGGACTATTCGCTTTTTTTAACCTCATGATTGCCGGGTTTAGCTATATCTCAGCAGGAGGCGACAGTAAAAAAATCGAAGCGGCTACCTACTCTATCAACATGTCGCTGCTCGGCCTCGTGGTAATGGTTGGGGCCGCTGCCATTACCGGCATTGTTTCCTATCTCTTGTTTGGCAACGCCACAGCCATTCTCTCACCTACTATTACTGGCCCAGGGAGCTTATAACTATGGCAGATATAAATTTTGGCCAAATTACTACTCCTGGCGGGTACCAACCCGGTAGTGGCATTGAGGGGTCAACCAGCGCAGTCGAAAAACTCATCAGCAACGTCCTCGTGGTCTTTACTATAGTGGGTGGGATTGCGTTTGCCCTCTACTTCCTCCTGGGTGGTCTCAATTGGATCACCGCGGGCGGTGACAAAGGCAAAATAGATAAAGCCAAGGGCATGATGACTAATGGAGCTATCGGGATAATCGTCATCACTGTTTCTTACGCCATTACCTTTATCATCAGCAAGGCGCTGGGTCTCGATATTCTCAACCCCGGGACAATCATAAACGGTATTACGGTCAACTAATATGAAAAAAATTCTTCTTTTTCTATCTCCAATCTCCTATCTCCTATCTCCTAGTCTCGCCTACGCTGCCATCACCAATTCCGCCGTCCCCGGTGGCACATCACCCGATGAATCACCGCGGCAGTTTGCCATCACCATCGCCACATTATGGCAAACCATCATCCTCGTGGGTGGTCTCGCCTTTCTCCTCTACTTCCTCCGCGGCGGGCTCAACTGGATTATGGCGGGCGGCGACAAAGGCAAACTAGAAGAGGCCAAGGGCGCCATTACCCAGGGATTAATCGGTCTCGCCATCCTCGCTGCCTCCTACGTTATTATCAAATTTATCGAAACTGCGATTGGCATGAATCTTCTAAATATTAGCTGGCCAACCGCAGGATAAATATATGGCAACCGGATCATTTAACGTCAACATCGGCGACGAAACCCAGTCTCGAGTCGCAATCAACACCGACCTGGGTTCTTTTGTCAGTAAAACTATTTCTGCCATCATCCTCGTCGCCGGACTCGCTACGTTTATGTACATCGTCTATGGCGGCATCAGTTGGATCATGGCCGCCGGTGACAAAGGTAAACTCGAAGAGGCTCGCAGCAAGATCACAAACGGGATTATTGGATTGGCCATCGTCGCCTCTGCTTGGGCCGTCTACCTGCTCTTAGACTACTTCTTTGGCATAGGTATTGCTAAATGATAAAATAAAACATAAACTATTAGAAAAGGAGAAATCATTATGTTCGACAACCTAGTCCCCAAAGCTTTAGCCGCTATGCCAGGTGCGCCCGACCTCTCAATCGGCAAACCAGAAAACGTCGCCATTACCAATATCGGCACCCTCATTCAAGGTGCAGTCCAAGGCGCCATCGTCGTCTCGGCTCTTCTCGTCTTCATGTTCCTCATTTGGGGTGGTATCCAGTGGATCACCTCCGGTGGTGACAAAGGCAAAACTCAAGAAGCTCGTGACCGTATCACGGCCGCACTCGTCGGTCTTGCTGTCGTAGCCTCAGCCTGGGCTATCATGTTGATCATCTCTTACTTCTTCGGCATCAACATCCTAGACGGCAATATTACCCCACCCAAAGCCTACTAAGACCCTTTACACAACTTGTTAGATTAACTAGTTGTTTCCTGTATGTCTCAAGTTGCAAAAACGACGCAGGCGGGTAGCTGAGTCTTAGGTCGCTGTTTCACCAGAAACAGATAGACCGCTTTTGCGTTTGAGATCGTACAGGGAATAACTAAAAATATCGTCGGGTTCACACAACCTTTGCTATAATCGTTCTCATGAACGAAACTGCTGCTGAGCTATCTTCCATTCCCGAATACTTCGGCAATGTCCTCCAAGCTATGGTTCCTCTCATCGGTCTCGTGGCATTTATCATGATCTTAGCTTGAGGATTTAAAATCCTCACTTCTGGCGGAGACGCCAAGGGAATGGCTGGTGGCAAACAGACTATCACTCTCGCCGTAGCCGGCATCGCGCTCGCCATTATCTCTTGGCTCATCCTACTTTTGATCGAAAATACCACGGGCGCTGCTGTCACCCAATTTAAGTTTGGCTTCAACTAACATGAAAAAGTTGTTCCTCTTTATTTTTGTTTTCCTAGCATCTAGCATTTATTTTCTATCTTCTACTCCCCCCGTTAAAGCCGAATCCATCGAACCCTTTGCCCCTTTTTCTGTCGAGGGCAATCCCGACGAAGAGTATCATTTCGAAGAACTCTTCCCCCTCCTCAAATACATCCGGCCGCGTGCTCTCAAAATCTTTGAAAACCGTGATCGTAGTCGCACCTATGACCCCTACATGTTGTGTCCCGGTGGCGATGGGCGCGACTACTTCTGTTCCGTAGACAATGAAACCGGAAATATCGTAGACACCTGTGATGGTGGACCAGTTGATATCTGCAACCGCATCAGTGGTGAATACGTCAAAACGGTTGAATCCGGTC
>CAYILS010000092.1:0-3579 GCA_964364325.1 uncultured Pseudomonadales bacterium | reverse complement strand
ATCTAGTTGTCAAATCAGACTAATTTGAGGGGAAGTGCGTAACTCCTGTAATTAATGATATTCCTAGAGATTATACTATAAGATCTGGATACTGCTCCCGCAACTTGGCCAGTTTAGGGTTGATCATGATCTGGCAATATCGACTCTCTTTATTCAATTCGTAGTAGCGGTAGTGGTCGGCCTCAGCGGGGTAAAACTCGGCCAGGGGCTCGACCTCGGTCACGATGGGACCATTCCAGAGTTTTTGATGGGCGAGCTTGGCTATGTATTTTTTGACCTGATTCTTTTGGTCGACCGTGGTGTAGAGCACAATAGAGCGGTACTGGGTGCCAATATCGACTCCTTGGCGGTTGTAGGTGGTGGGGTCATGAATGGTAAAGAAAACAGCGAGTAGGTCGTCAAGCGAGATGACCTGGGGGTCGTACTGGACCTGTACAACTTGAGTATGTCCTGTCGTCCCGCTATTCACTTGGCCGTGCGTAGGATTTTTGAGGTGACCACCTGCGTAACCAGATGTGACTGTAGTTACTCCTCTGAGCTGGGTAAAGGCCGCCTCTGAGCACCAAAAGCACCCTGCGCCGAAGGCGATTTTTTGGATAGGGAGCTGATCGGGTATCACCTGGCGCTGGTATTTGACCATAGTCGTATTGTAACAGGCGGACTTCGACCTACGAGGTCTCAACTTGAAGGCTTTTTGCCAACCAGAATACATTAGGAATCATCTAAATATTTACTCGAAACTACAAGATTTACACACCTAGGCTTGAATTTGCCCCTTCAGATAACACTTCTATCACCGCCACATCTCTTATGATATTTCTATTCTTTCTGATTTTCCCAGTATCAGATCGGCGCTGAGACCGGAGGAAGAGGTAGAGAAGAATGAGTCGATATCGTTAACTGTTTCGTAAGATAAGTAGCGGACATCCTGACTGAGATTGAGTTTTTTGAACGAGGGACGAATCACTTGGTTTATTACCCTTTCACGCTTTTCGATTGGGGCGACGATAAAGAGTGGGTAGTTGTGGTTGGGTGCTACTTGCTTGAGATCGGCAAATCGAAGTAGACCTGAGTATATTGAAGTACTATTTTCGATCTCGAACGCCGCGTCGATTTGGAATTCTTTTTTCCACACGACATCTATCTGCTCGACATATCGAGCTGGTGTATCGATTCCTGCGGTGAACTCTGACTCGTAGTCGACGAAGCCGTAGTTTTTCTCAAGCCTGCTCTGATCATTGCGTGGCACCCATACCTTTGACCCCGCTTTTCTGCCGAGAGTTGCTAGTTTCCATTGCATAATGATGTGTTCGGAAAGTTCCTTTTCTACTGGTTCGATATTTTCAAGTTCTTCAGGTACGACAAACTCATTTGTGACAACTTCTTCCACTACCTTCTCCTGTATTTGTTCACCATTTTTTAGCTTGATGAGAATTGAATACAAATCGTCATATCTGTCATAGAATTCTCCGAGCTTGTCGTCTGAGATGTTGGTAAAGCCACGGAGTGACCAAGTATCTTTGTAGTGGAATAGCTGTTTAAGTTTGGAGAATGGCAAATTGATTTCTACTGGATTGGCAATAAAATAGATCAAGTCCCACCCCTCAATATTGTCGCCTTTAATATTTTTCCACAGTTCGCGAGATAGCTCAGAATTCACCGTTTTATCGGCAATTTTCCCGAGTAACTTAATATTGTCACCCTCTATGATCAATACATCATCTCCTGGCTGCATTTTGGCAAAGCGAGATTTGTTGTTCTCTCCGCTACGAGAACCCCAGGTTGCTATTGGGTTGTCGCCGAAGATATTACGTAATTTGCTTTGGAGATTGCGGTCTATGAACTTAAATATTCGTTCCTGAGAAACTCGATTTTTGATCGTGTCCTGATAGTGGATCATCGCCTCACCGTTTCCTGGTGGCATATAGAGAATAAAAATATTTTTCATACCCTATATTTTAGCACTGTACGAGGTTTAGTTAGTTTCGTCCTTGCCTAGCTAGGAATGACCAGCTCCTTGCGACGAGTCATGATCATTTTCAGATCCTCCTGAGACTTGAGGGATTCTGGCTTAATCCCGCGGGAGAGGAGAGTCTGGCGGGTGGCCTTGCTGTTTTTGACGACTTCTTGATTTAGCCGATAGGAACCCCGCAGATTCTTTTCTTTAATATTGTGATCTGTCATGGCTAGGGCAAAATCCTTGGCTTTGAGCTCGACCGTGGTGTCAAAGTCGGCCAAGGCCCGTTTCTGCGGGATACCCCGTTTCTTTTTGAGATCGACGGTAGATATACCACCATAGATGGCTTTGATGTGATTGTCTTTGAAAATGCCAAACTCGAAAGGTAGCTTGATGCCACGCTGGTAGACGGTAGACTCGATTTTTTGCTCGGTTTGTTTTAGTTTGGCGCGAGACACGAGACGTTTATTTTCTTCCTGGTATTGCTCGTTGAGTTCTTGCTTGCGGGTCTGGATGGCAAAATAAGTCTGCGCCTGGGCGATCTCGATCTTGCGCGGATCGCCATTTTGCGCCACGAGATAGCAGGCATAGCGAGTAAGAAGAATATCTTCAACTCTGCGGCTAGCACCCTTCCCGACGGTGATCATGTTACCGGCGCCGGTAAAATGATATTTGATGGGCTGATCGCTCTTTTTGCATGATTCTTTGGCACGATTAATAGCTTCTAAAAACTTTTGCCATTTTACATAACCAAGCAGGGGCATGAGCTCGCGGGCAGACCAGTACTCGAGATCCTGCTCTGTACGCTTGATTTCGTCGAGGCTTTGATTGATGTTTAACAAACTTAATTGTGGAGTCATAATTTAAATATAGACCGAAGGATAGACGAAGTCAACTATCACAAAATAGTGGAAGTTGCGGTAGTGTTGCGGAGCATGGTGAGCCAGGTGGTGACGATCGGGTCCATGATGACGTGGCGGGGGGTGAGCGGGCGCTTGAGCACAATCCCCTCCAGACTGGTGGCACGGGAGAGCGCCACATAGGTCTGTCCGTGAGCAAATGACTGGGGCAGGTCGATGGCGAGGCGGTCGAAGGTCTTGCCCTGGCTCTTGTGAATAGTGATCCCCCACGCCAGGATGAGCGGGAGCTGGGTGTAGGTGCCGGCGACCTCGGTGGTGATACGGCGGGACCGCTCACTATAACTAAAGCGGAACATCTCCCAGCTGTTGACGCCGACATCGACGAGTTTTTTGTTGTGTAATCTCACCGAGACCACGGGGTTCTCGCCCATGAAGCCGATGTCCTCGACTCTGCCCACGGTGCCGTTGATAAAGCGTTTCTCCCTATCATTACTCGTCATCATGACCTGAGCGCCGATCTTGAGCGTGAGCTCGCGGGGGGCTGGCTCGGTGCGACGGTCAAAGGCGCCGGTAGAGGTGGCTTTGAAGGTATGGAGTTTGCCTTCTAAACTATGGAGCTGGTAGGTGTTGTATGATTCGGCGTCCCTGTTGGTGCCGGTCAAGTGGATGACGTATTCCTCGGGGGGCGGAGCATAGTCCTCGTAGACACGGGTGTTGAGCAACGTAATATCGTCTTGAGTGGCTACGTTTTCGCGGATGGCA
>CAYILS010000091.1:0-3597 GCA_964364325.1 uncultured Pseudomonadales bacterium | reverse complement strand
TTGGCTCTCCCCCCTCATCAACTTCCCCCACTCCCTCTCGATCTCCATGTTTATTTACCCCGTCGACGGCAAGGGGGTTATTGAAGATTTGCGCCGCAAGATCGCTGAGATGGAAGCCGAGCTCCAGGGAGATATTCAGCGCGGTCGCATTATCAACATCGACACTCAGGTGAAACTTGAAGATGCGAGATCACTCCAAGAGCAGCTCGCCAAGGGTGCAGAAAGATTTTTCCAATTCGGTCTCTACATCACGATTCGTGACGACAAAAAAGACATTCTCGATCGCGTCACCAATCACATCAAGTCCGCCCTTGGCGCCCTACTGATCGTCGCCAAAACCGCTAGCCTCCAAATCGAAGATGGCTTCAAAACCACGCTCCCCACCGGACTCGACAAGCTCAAAATGAACCGCAATATGGACACAACCAGTCTCGCCACCACCTTCCCCTTTACCAGCTCTGAGCTGACCGCCAATGAGGGTCTCATGTATGGCATCAACGAACACAACGACTCGCTCGTCGTGTTTGACCGCTTCACCCTCGAAAACGCCAACATGGTGGTCTTCGCCAAGTCTGGTTCCGGTAAGTGTTTGGGATACGACGAACCCACGCTCATTCGACAAAAAGGGAACGTCTCCGAAATAAAAATAGGCGAATATATAGACTTGGCGTTTGAAAGCTCTAAATCAATCACCAAAGTGGGTGAAAGCGAGGCCATACTAAACCCAGCAATAGAAGTTCTTAGTTATGACTCCGAACTAAAATCAACCTGGAGTCCGGTGGAAGTAATGGCACGCAAACGCAATCTCCACAAAGAACTTCTTACCGTCACTACAAAATCAGGCAGGTCAATTACTGTCACCCCAGATCACCAACTATTAACATTCCAAGAAGGGATCGTTAAAACAATAGTCGCTGACAAGGTCGAAGTTGGTCAATATATGCCAATTACCAGATCTATCCCCACCATAGGAGAGCCGATAACTCTAAACCTACTAGACATTCTCACAGGAAACCCAAGAGTTCACATTGTCGGGGCCAAAGACTGGATTAAAGGCTCAGGATATGCTGGACCATACGCTGAAAAATACTTTAGCGGAAGAGCCTTCCCCATCACCCTATACGACCCATTAAAGTCGCGCGCGGTTTCTGTGCTTCCCCAAACAACTCAACTGCAAATTCAAAATAGTACCAACCACACTCTCCCCACAAAACTAAACATTACCCCAGACATGGCTTGGCTTCTCGGGCTCTATATTGCTGAGGGGTCTACTGCCACAGCAGTTGTTATTATTACAAATCGAGACCAGAAAATTAGAGATAAGGTAGAAAAAGTCCTAAAAAATATAGATTTCCCATATTTTATCACCCCAACCGACATTAGAATTAGTTCTTCAATTTTTAAACACGTCATTGAGGCGATGGGGGTGGGACACACCGCCTCTACTAAACAGTTCCCCCCGTGGGCCATTAACCTAGACCGCTTCAGTCTTGCCAGTATGATTGGAGGATATCTAGATGGAGACGGGGGGACCGAGGCCAGACAAGTTACGGCAGTTTCAAAATCCAAACCACTAATCAGCTCCCTCTCTCTACTCTTTGGTCGCTTTGATATCCATACTCGGATCCACACCACGCAAAAAAGGGCTTCCAACTCAACCATGACCAAGCAGACATATTGGAGAATAACAATTTCCGGGCAAAACAATCTCATAAACTTCTCTAAAAATATCTCTTTTGTACATGAGGGAAAACAAAGTAAATTAGATACAATCATCCAAGACACAAAAAACATCACCGAAAATACCAACGTCGAGTTTATTCCTGGACTTGCACCATTATTTAAAAAACTCTACAAAGAGCTATTCTTGCCCCACAAAACCTCTCCAGGTCAAAACTTTATCAATATTAAAAATGGGAAATATAACCCATCATCAAAAGAGCTTCTCAAGCATATTGGGAGTTGTCTCCAACAAGTAAAAAGCCTAAATTTAAAGATTTCCTCAGGGATTGACACCATCTTATCCAATCTTAATCGCCTAGCCAATAGCCAAATCATCTGGGACCCCATCACCGCCATCATCCCCATTCCCTACAACAACCCCTATGTGTATGATTTACAAGTTAAAAACCAAGTCTTTCTCGCTGGCCAGGGGGGAATTTTTGTCCACAACTCGTACATGGTTAAGCTCGAGATCCTCCGGTCGCTCCTTTTCGACACCGAGGTTATCGTGATCGACCCAGAAGACGAATACCGTAAGTTGGCAGATGCTATTAAGGGCACCTACATCGACTTCTCCTTCGGCTCCCCCAACCGCATCAACCCCTTCGAGCTCCCCCAGATGGAAGAGCCGGATGAAAATGAGCTTGCTATGAAGATCATCTCTCTCCACTCGCTCCTCAAGATCATGATGGGCGACATGAACCCATCTGAAGAGGCACTCTTAGATCGTGCCCTCGTCATGACCTATCAAATGAAAGGCATTAATCGTGACCCCGCCACCCACAAAAACGAACCCCCACTCATGGAAGATCTCTACAAAGTCTTAAATGGCATGGAAGAAGCTGTGGCTCGTGGCCTGGCCGACCGTCTGGAAAAATATGTTAAGGGTTCGTTCCAGGGCATTTTCTCCCAAAAATCCAACGTCAATTTCGGCAACCAACTCACCGTTTTTGGCATCAAAAACTTGACTGACGAACTCCGTCCCACCGCCATCTTCATTATTCTCGACTATATTTGGACCAAAGTTAAGCGAGACCTCAAGCGCCGATTGCTGGTGGTCGATGAGGCGTGGTATCTGATGAAGTCAGAGGACTCGGCCACCTTCCTCTACGGCATTGCCAAGCGGGCTCGTAAATACTTCCTGGGCCTCACCACCATCACCCAAGATGTCGAAGACTTCTTAAAGAGCGACCATGGCAAAGCTATTGTGAGCAACTCTTCGCTCCAAGTCCTCATGAAGCAGAGTAGTAGTGCCATCGAAAAGTTGGCCACCACTTTCTTCCTCTCCCAAGGAGAGCGTCACCTATTACTCACCGCCGAGGTAGGAGAAGCACTCTTCTTCGCCGGCCAAAACCACGTCGCTATGAAGGTGGTTGCTTCGCCCGAAGAGCACGCCCTCATCACCACCAATCCTCAGGAGACCCTCGACCGCCAGCGCGCCTTCGCCGACAAATTACTCAAAGAGAAAACCAACGCGCCTATTGTACCTGTTGCCCCACCCCCGTCCCCAATGGAACCCACCCCAACAACTGTGTCGCCCACTCCAGATGACTCGGCTCCAATAACGCCAGTAACAACCCACATCTTCCAACAACCTACTCCCCCAACTACGTCAGGATCTCCGAGCCCCACAAAGAACTAATACTGTAAAAATCCCATTGAACTTTGCGCGACTTGCGGATCAAGTTGCAAAATTTACGCAGGCCGTGCAGGCCGAGTTCGAGGTCGCTGATTCACCAGAATCAGATAGGCCGTTTTTGCGTTTGAGACACAATCTGCACAAAGAAGTCTTTTAAGCGTTTATCGGCATCACGACGTACTCCTAACTTCTATCAACTTTCCTAGTTTTCGCCCCGTTTCTCTGGTGAGTTGAGT
>CAYILS010000090.1:0-3661 GCA_964364325.1 uncultured Pseudomonadales bacterium | reverse complement strand
ATGGCCTCAGTTAGTAGTCCTGACCCAATAATGCGAAACACAAACATCGCCTCTAACTCCCGCCCAGCTTTAATCTTGGTTTTCTGCAACCTGGCCACCACATGCTCATCAAACACTTTGTGCAGTAATGAATAGCCATATTTTTGCCCCAGATAGTAGGCGATTACGGCACCAATAAATCCACCTACAAAGTCAACCAGGTACGCCTCCCACCACCCAAGGACAGGCACCGCGCCTAGAGTGAAGGTGCCCCCCGGGATGGGTGGAAATACTATCCCAAAAACTTTGATCGTGAGGAGCACTGCTACAAAGAGTGGCTTGTTGTCCTTGGACCAAGTGAGAAATGGATCAAAGTAGGGAGTGGTAATAAACCATAAATACGACACGGCAACCAGCAGCATACAGGCAATCATGATAGTAATAAACCAGTTTCCACGGGACTTCATTAGTTAAGGATACAATAGTTGTATGACGGTGACGATTCAGGAACGCAAGCTTACCAAACAAGAGATCAATATCCTCGCTCAGGAGACCAGAAAATCTATCCATATTGGCTATATAGCTCCTCCTGTTTGGGGTAAGTTTCGCCGAGTCTTTGTTGCCTCCAACGGCAATAACTTGTTAGGAGTATGTGTGGTTGTCCCACTGAAGAGATTCTTAAAGCTTGGTCCTGTCGTTGTATTAGAAGAACATCAGGGTAAAAGAATTGGGAGTAAATTGCTCTCTGCTGTGGTCAACACTCTGTGTCATAATAATCTCTATATTGGTAGCTCAAATGTGCAAATAAGAAAGATCATTCTCAAACTTGGTTTTAATGAGGTACGCTATTTACAGTTACCATTAGAAGTCATGAGGTATCTCTTGGGATACATTTGGCAGCGTGGAAGTTTACAGTATCTACAAGATTCTTTAGCTAAGATTTTTCGCCATCGACGAGGTAAATATCGCTACTATTTACGAGTAACACAGATACCATAATTCAAATCATCGCGTTACCATGTTTTAAAACATGGTAACAGTTCGTTATACAATACTAAAGGACGGGATGGTTAACTTGCCACCTGAGCGTAGAATATAGGCATGGACAAAGCTCAAGTAATCGTACTCCAGCCAGGATATGCCATTTGGGACGACGACCTCAAAGCCCAAAAAGCCGACGGGACCATAACCCTGATCAAATCCGAGAAAATAATTGTCGTCGACACGGGACTACCCAAAGACAAAGAGGTGATTTTACAGGGTCTGGAAAAACACGGCGTCACACCCGATCAAGTCGATTTTGTCATTTGCACCCACGGTGATGCCGACCACATCAGCAACAACAATCTATTTCCCCAAGCCAAGCTCATCGTCGGATTTGATATCTACGATGGCGATGTCGCCACATTCTTCCAGAAAAATTACAAGGTCGACAAATTTGTCACCGCTACCGAGATGACCGGTCACGACGACCGCAGTATCGGCATTCTGGTCCAAACCAAAGACGGATTAGTCGCGATTTGTGGTGATCTCTTTGAATATGAGCGGGATTGGCAAAACGCCAAAAACTGGATGGCCTTTAGCAAGCGCCCCAAAGATCACATCGCCAACCGCGCCAAAGTTTGGGAACTGGCCGACTACATTATCCCCGGCCACGGCGACATGTTTAAAGTCGACAAATCAGTCAATATCTTGCAAGAAGAAAAGCGTCAGCTCAAAGAGTTACTCCAAAAATCTGTCAACGTCTACGGCGACGTCGAATTATAAAAACCCGCATTTTAATTACTACGGTTATTCGAATCATAGTAGTAACTCAATACTTCGATTATCATAACTAGTGTTGATTTTTTAAGGTAATTGTTATAGGATGCTAAAACTATGGCTAACTTACTTGAGAAAATATCACGTTCAGCGGACGTACTTATGTTCAAATGGCGAGAACACGATCGCCTGAAAGCTCAAGCCAATCCAGATTACTACAAGAAGCAAGGCGATAAACTTGGGTGTGCAATGGAAATTGTATGGCGTTTGGGCGCAATAGCACTTCTCGGAGTCATTGTGTACGAGATAGCGATACATGGGAATTGAACTTGACTGTTATTCAGTCAGAGAATAATTGACTTGCTACAATGTCATCATGAACTTCACCATCGAACTAGTTAAAGCAGGAGAGTTAACACCTGACCAGCAAGTCGGACTCGACGCACTCAATCAGGAATGCTTCGGCGACGTCCCTGCACAAGAAATAGCGGAAAACTTTATCGCCGAGCCGTTCGCCTACCTATTTGCCATGATCGGCCAGCAAGTAATTAGTCGGGTCGCCCTGTTCAAGCGTGAGGTAGTATTTACAAATCAAAAGATAGTGCTTGGTGGCATCGGCGGGGTCTGTGTGACCACTATTCACCGCCACCACGGCGTGGCCAGCAGCATGCTCAAGCGAGCAATTCTCGTGCTAAAAGCAGAGCAGTGCGACGTGGCGTGCCTCAACGTCGATCTCGGAAAGAAAGTCTACCCTATCTATGAAAAGCTCGGATTCACCTTAATGCCTCGCAACATCTCATTTGAAAATGTCCGCGGCGAAATCATCCACGAGCCCGGCACCATGTTTATCCCACTCGCATCACCTCAAAAATACGAGTCTATTATGAATAGTACAGAAACCTTCCATTACGGCCGCGGATACTGGTAACTTCGTTTGTATCAACGACTCTGAGATTGTAGTGTTACTATGTTTTAGAACATGGTAACACTCCGGAATATTGATATAATCACACTATGGACAAACAATTCCCTAAAGTCGTCGTCGGGTGTTTCATCTTAAACGATAAGCGCGAAGTCCTTTTAGTCAGGTCATACAAATGGCCAGGTAAATGGGTGGTGATGGGTGGCCACATCGAATGGGGAGAAACAATCGCCCAGGCAGCCGCTCGCGAAGTAGAGGAAGAGCTCAAAATGAAAGCTAAATTTTCCCGTGTGATCGAAGTAGTCGAGTTCGTCCTCGATCCTGGGTTCCACGACAAAAAGCACATGGTGGCGCTCCAGTCTGAGTGCCAAGTCATAGGTAGCGAGACACCCACCATCGACAACAACGAAATCCAAGAAGCCCGCTGGTTCCCGCTCGCCGAAGCTATCGAACTGCCAGATATCCTTCCGGTCACAAGAGAAACAATTCGCAAATTACTTTAGGGTCAACAAATCTCACCAGCTGGTATTATGTATCTATGCAGCTACCCTGGGTTCACTATTCGCCTTGGCAGAGAACTAAATCATTTTTTGACCGTATTTTCCACCACCAAGCACTACTCGAGCACTCGCGAGCGCGCAAAGTCGCGCTCATCTATGTGTTGGTAGCCTTGCTCCACACGACCACGATCTACTTTGCTTACTCGTACGATCTCTCTACCTTCAGCTATACAAAACAGGCGTTTTCACTCTCATCCCCACAGTCCCTCAGCTTGGAGTTGTCCGATCAGCTCACGAGCGTTTACCATAGCTCCGATTGGGTCTCACCCTACAGTCACCTCTATATCGGTGCCATCATTGGATTTATCCTCCTCACCGCGCTGACCTCCCTCTACCTCTCGCTCCACCACATGCAGTGGCGGGTCATCTTCGTCTTCAAACGCCTCGGCCTCTTCCTCTTGTTCCAGCTCGCATATATTCTACCTATTCTGGTCCTCGT
>CAYILS010000089.1:0-3665 GCA_964364325.1 uncultured Pseudomonadales bacterium | reverse complement strand
ATAATAGCTGCAATGCTCACCCTGATCCTGACAAAGCCGGAGTAAGTCCTGGTAAGTGTAGCTATAAACAACGACCTGGCATCAACAATACGGTTAAGGGGACCGATTTTTCTGGTGGGGATCTTGCCTACCCCAAACTCCAAAATGAGGCCAACGCTTATTTATACGTAGGCATGCCAGAAAATCCCATTACCTACGGCTCACACCATCTCATGTTAGATCTGGGGGAGAAAACTATTCTCCAGCTCATGGTGCTCAAGCGTGCCAAACAAACCAAGTCTACGCTCAACACTACGGGAGAATGGCCCATGGGTTGGGTAGACTGGGGATACAAAGATGCGGGTATGACCAAAACGCTCCTAGAGATCCACGACGAACTCCCAGATGGAGTTTCTGCCGCCGGGTTTGGGATCGTTGAGGCCGATGACGATTTTTACTTAACCGGAGGGAATCTCGAAATAGTCAGTGACGAAAGCGCCGCCAAAGAATACGTCATTAGAACGCTTGCCCAGGAACTATCCAAGCCACAACCAGCTGAGTGGGCCAAAGATTTTATCACTGTACCTATCTATCCCCCTTCCTTCCGGCAAGGGTTTATCCGTCCGACTATCTGTGTGTGGAATGTCTGCTGTCCCAAAAACCCCCAAAAATGCTGGATCCCCGAAGAAATGCTAGTTGGTATTAGAAAGGGCCTCTATTACGACACCTCTGTTTCACAGGCATTTAATGCTTCGATGCATGACTTGTTCATCAACTACCCACTAGAAGAGGCAGTTCAAATATTTAAAGACTTGGCGGTCACCAACCCCCTCATCCGTTTCGCTGGCTCGGCTAGCGAGAATGCAATCCCCTCCAAAATCCACGAGCGCATTTACAACGAAATGAAGGATGGCTGTCTCAAGTATGTTCCTTGGTCAGCTTGGCCTTACTTTACCCAGTGGATTGATTATCTAGATCCAGACGAATTCCTTGGCCCCAACAAAACGTGTCCCAACTACGTTCTCCAACCCACGCTCACCAAAGACAAGGGGGCGGCCTACTCCAAAACCAACTCATCCTGGTTCCTCGAATTGTTCCGGAATGGCTGGGGTAGCGGCGACAGAATCGACGAGGTCGAACTAGTCAAATATCACCTCATCACCGTCCCAGAAGCCATGGGTCAATCAATTAGTGAGCTCCAAGGATTCGTCTATGACACTAGGGACACGCTCGCTGAACTCGAAAGCGTTAAGGATTTTAACGCTGATTTAAGCAATACTGTCGACGATGAAAAAGACCTCTTATATGCTGGTAAGTATATGGGGCCAGCCAACGCCAGAAGATATTTGAGTCTTCTTGCGTGTGATGACCCCAACTTCTCCGCTCAAAAACTCACAAGCATCGAACAATATGCCTACGGCACCCACTATGGGTGCGACGTGGCTGAAGAAGAAGTGGTTCCAGAGGGCAAATGTGACGGCCAGTTATTTGCGAAGCTCATCGAGGGCAGTGAGTATCAGGCCAGTAGTGCCAAAGGAGAAACGTATTTTAATAGCTATATTAAAGGCAACCTTACCCCTGAACTCATGAATACCTACGCGCAAGCCGAAAAAGAAACTGGGGTGCCTTGCGAAATTCTGGCCGGCATTCACTTTGTCGAAGCCAGCAACAACCCCGAAGGCTCCCTTGTTTCTGGTCGCAAGCTGGGAACTCCCGAGCCAGATGCCGGGGGCAAAGTGTTTAGATCTCTCCTAGAAACCGCCAAATATGCCGGTGAACACCTCAAGGGCAAAGTTGGTGGTAGTATAGGTGACGCTCAAACAGCCATCACCGCCCTCTCCCGCTACAATGGCGGCGGCAACAGTAACTGCCAGCTTGGCTATCCCTACCCCATCCCCTACAATGGCTGTCCCAAGGCGTTTGAGGGAGAAGATGATCCCTATCCCACCAGCTTCATCGACGGCAAGCACGACTCCATGTACTTGCTCTACTGCGCCGACCACACTGCCTGCGCCCCCCAGATATTTGAGCGACCAGGGTCCTTTACCGTCGCTTTAAACGTCTACAACTCGATTACCAAGTCTGGTTACGAAAACACTGAACTACCAGAAGAACAGGAGAATCCAGCTCCCCTACCCACCACCAACCCGAGTGGAGACTCAAATCAAGGAGGCTTCTTCCCCAGCAGCTGTGGACCAGAATCACTCTCGACCGCTCTCGGTTGTCTCCCTTACACGCGTGACGCCTTTGTCTCAACCCTCCTCTCGTTCATTGTCGGCATTGCCGGAGCCATCGCCCTTGCCACCATGCTGGGGGCAGTGTTCCAAATTATGACCGCCGCAGGAGATGCCAAGAAACTACAATCTGGGCGAGATCTCTTCTTTAGCGCCGTCGCCGGGCTCCTCTTCCTCGTGTTCTCCGTCTCGCTCCTGCGCATTATCGCGGGTGATATTATTAAGTTACCCGGATTTTAACGACACTAAGTATGAAAAGACTACTCCAAAACAAATTTCTCCTCACCGCACTATCCATTAGTACGGCGGTCCTTGTCCTGGTATTAATTTTTTCTCCCAAAAAAAACGTCAACCCTGCTGATCCCACCCAGAGCAATGATAGCCAGGCCGCCCAAGATCGACCCGAACTCATCGATTTAAACCAGGAGAAACGCCGCGAGGCCATGATCTACGTAGAATCCATCGAGACAAAACTCCCGCTCTACTTAGGGGAATTTAAAACATCAGTGGGTATCACCACCTCAATCAATCTCTACCGTCTGGGAGACGACGAGGCAGAGGTAGTCCGACTAGAGATTTACGGACTCTCCTATCTCAACCAAGATACTAATGAAAAAACTAATCCCAACGTCACCGCTTTTAAAGAAAGCTATCTCAAAGCCATGGAAATGCTTGAAGGTCAAAATATTGACCCCAAAAAGCTCATTTTCATCTATGGTGACAAAGGTTACGTTCGTACCACCTCCCAAGCATGGGTTAGTGCGCTTAAACTACACCCTTAGTATGTGTTAAAATTCCCCTATGAAAAGGTTCATACTCTTAATCACCCTCATCCTGGCCCCACTCTGCTTCCCCTCTCTCGCACTCGCCGCCGATTATTACCCAAGCGGCAAAGAATCCGGTGTTTTAAACTCAATAATTTGTGCAAGCAACAAACAACTATTAACGATCACTTCAGATGGCGATCCCTGTGCAGCCGATATGTGTAACCCCACTCAAAGTCTCCACGCTTATATGGGAGGTCATCTAACTTGCGACCCAGTAACAGGTCAAGTAAATAGTCCAGGCTTATTGGGCACTCAAGCAAAATTTGTAGCTCAGTTATTTCAATTCCAACCCAGCGGCCGTGAATATGTGGCCGATATCCTCGACAATATTGGCATCCCTACTGTCAGCTCCGCCTATGCCCAGGGAACTGGCTACGGCGCCCTCTCCTCCTTTCTCCCATTCTGGAAAGTCTTCCGTAACCTCGCTTACTCACTCTACATCATCATGTTTGTGGTCGTGGGTATCATGATCATGCTCCGGACCAAGGTCAACGCTCAAACCATTATAACTATCCAAACAGCGCTCCCCAATCTCCTCATCACCCTTCTCCTCATAACATTCTCGTACGCCATCGTCGGTTTTATGATTGACCTCATGTATTTCTTAATTTATTTTGTCGTGTAT